>JBBKVN010000262.1:0-4506 GCA_037968455.1 Rhodoferax sp. | reverse complement strand
ATATAAGCTTTGATCGCACCGGCATCGGCCGCCATGCGAATCACCCGCTTGGGCAAGTCCTCGATCCCCTCAAAATGTGCTGGACGATCAGGCTCACGCCCCAACGCTTCCACAATGGTGGCGGCGAATTTAATTGGCAGCGCCGTTTCCAAAACGATCATGGGCACGCCAGCTTGCTGGTGCTCGCGCGCTACTTTAAGACCATCAGCGGTGTGCGTGTCAATCATCATTCCAAAGCGCTCAAACGTGTCCTTGATGGTCGCCAAGCGGTCGGCATGCACGCTTTTTCCGCTCTCAAAGCCGTAACGTGTTGCCACCTCAGCAAAGGCCGGGTCGCCCGACAGGTCAAACCGCCCATCTTTGGCCAAACCGGCGCCGAACAAGGCTTGTGTGCGTTGCCCATCGCGCCCGATCAGATCGAAGATGAAGCGCTCAAAGTTGGAGGCTTTGGAGATATCCATCGACGGGCTGGATGTTTCGTGGGTATCGGCACTGCCGCGCACGCGGTACACGCCAGTACGAAAGAACTCGTCCAGCACATCGTTTTCATTGGTGGCAGCCACCAATTTATCCACCGGCAGCCCCATCATGCGGGCCACATGGCCGGCGCAGATGTTGCCAAAATTGCCGCTGGGCACGGTGAAGCTCACCTTTTCGGCATTGGTAGTTGTCGCCTGGAAGTAGCCAGCAAAGTAGTACACCACCTGGGCCATCAAACGCGCCCAGTTGATGGAGTTGACAGTGCCAATTTTATGCTGGCGCTTGAAGTCTAGGTCGTTAGACACGGCTTTCACCATGTCTTGGCAGTCGTCAAACACACCGTCCACCGCGATGTTGTGGATGTTTTCGTCCATCAGGCTGAACATCTGCGCTTGCTGGAACGGGCTCATGCGCCCAAACGGGCTGGTCATGAAGACACGCACGCCTTTTTTGCCACGCATGGCATATTCCGCCGCGCTGCCAGTGTCGCCGCTGGTGGCCCCCAGAATGTTCAACTCTTCGCCACGGCGGGCTAGTTCGTACTCAAACAAGTTGCCCAGCAACTGCATGGCCATGTCCTTGAAGGCCAGCGTGGGGCCGTTGGACAGGGCCTCAAGATACAGGCCGTCTTCGACCTTTTTCAAAGGCACGATTTCACGCGTGCCAAACACCGCTTCGGTGTAGGTTTTGTCGCAAATTTGCTTTAAATCGGCAGCGGGAATGTCGTCGATGTAGAGCGACAGAACCTCAAACGCCAAGGCTGCGTAGCCCTGTGTTTGATAGGCCGTGCGCCAGCGGGTCAGCGTGGCGTCGTCCACCTGCGGGTAGTGCTCCGGCAAATACAGGCCGCCATCTGGCGCCAGGCCTTCCAGCAGGATCTCGCAAAAACGGCGGCGGGTGGGCTCCCCGCGGGTGGACAGGTAGTTCATCAGGCCAACTCTTCCTTGCGAATACGGGTAATGGGTGCCAGCACCGTGGGCAGCTTCTGCATCTGCTCCAGCGCGCCGTTCATATTGGACTCCACACAGTCGTGTGTGAGGATGATGATGTCGGTCTGGGTTGACCCCTCGCCGCCCACTTCATCCGCTTCGCGCTGCAGCATGGCGTCGATGCTGATGCCAGCTTCGGCCAGCAAACCAGTGACTTTGGCCAACACGCCAGCCTCATCGGCCACGCGCAGACGCAAGTAGTAGCTGGTGACCACGTCGCTCATCGGCAAAACGTGCAAATCGCTCATGGCGTTGGGCTGGAAAGCCAGATGCGGCACACGCTGGGCCGCGTCTGCGGTGTGCAGGCGGGTGATGTCCACCAGGTCCGCAATCACCGCGCTGGCGGTAGGCTCGGAACCCGCGCCCTTGCCGTAGTAGAGCGTGGTGCCGACTGCGTCGGCCTGAACCACCACGGCGTTCATGGCACCTTCCACATTGGCGATCAAACGCTTGGTCGGCACCAAACTGGGGTGCACGCGCAGTTCAACACCGGCGTCAGTGCGCTTGGTGATGCCCAACAATTTAATGCGGTAGCCGAGCTGTTCAGCGTACTTGATGTCGACCGAGCTCAGTTGGGTGATGCCTTCGATATAGGCTTTCTCAAACTGGACCGGAATACCGAACGCAATGGCCGACATAAGGGTGACCTTGTGCGCGGCGTCCACACCTTCGATGTCAAAAGTGGGGTCAGCTTCGGCATAGCCCAACTCTTGCGCTTGTTTAAGCACGACGTCAAAGTCCAGTCCCTTGTCCCGCATCTCGGACAGAATGAAGTTGGTGGTGCCGTTGATGATGCCGGCCAGCCACTGGATGCGGTTGGCAGTCAAGCCTTCGCGCAAGGCCTTGATGATGGGGATGCCCCCCGCCACGGCCGCTTCAAACGCGACCATCACGCCTTTGGCGGACGCCGCCGCAAAAATCTCGGTGCCGTGCACGGCCAGCAAAGCCTTGTTGGCGGTGACCACATGTTTGCCCGCCGCAATGGCTTCCATGACCAGCGTCTTGGCAATGCCGTAGCCGCCAATCAACTCAATCACGATGTCAATATCAGGGTTGGCAATGACAGCGCGTGCGTCGTTGACGACTTTGACGCCATCTCCGACCAAGCTCTGGGCGCGCGCCACATCCAGATCAGCCACCATGGTGATCTCAATGCCACGGCCGGCACGGCGCATGATTTCTTCCTGGTTACGACGCAGCACATTGAATGTGCCAGAACCCACCACACCAATGCCCAACAGCCCTACTTGAATCGGTTTCATAAATACTCTTACTAATTTAACGATAAATTGGGCATTTGCCCCTATGGAATATGCGGGAGCAGCTATTTATTCAATAGCACTCTCACGGCGATCTAGTTGCTGTGGCGCTTGCGGTAACTCTCAAGAAACTTGGCCACCCGGCCAATGGCTTCGCGCAAGTCATCTTCGTGCGGCAAAAACACAATGCGGAAATGGTCCGGACTAGGCCAGTTAAAGCCCGTGCCTTGAACCAGCATGACCTTGGTTTCTTGCAAGAGTTCCAGGAAAAACTCCTGATCATCCGCAATCGGGTACATCGTGGCGTCCAGCTTGGGGAACATGTAGAGCGCCGCACTCGGTTTGACACACGTCACGCCGGGAATAGCGGTAATCAACTCATAGGCCAAATCGCGCTGACGGCGCAAGCGCCCTCCTTCGTTGACCAACTCATTGATGCTTTGGTGACCGCCCAAAGCGGTCTGAATGGCCCATTGCCCAGGCACGTTCGAGCACAGGCGCATGTTCGAGAGCATGTTCAAACCCTCGATGTAGTCCTTGGCGGGCTTTTTGTCGCCCGACACAATCATCCAGCCAGAGCGGTAACCGCAGGAACGGTAGCTCTTGGAAAGGGAGTTGAAGGTCAAAGTCAGTACATCGTCTGACAAGCTACCCATGGCCGTGTGACGAACATCGTCGTACAACACCTTGTCATAGACCTCGTCGGCAAAAATCACCAGTCCGTGTTCCCGGGCAATCTCCACAATGGCATTGAGCAGGTCATCAGAGTACAAAGCGCCCGTTGGGTTATTGGGGTTGATGACCACAATGCCTTTGGTTCGCGATGTGATCTTGGCCCGTATGTCCGCCAGATCCGGCATCCAGCCATTGGCTTCGTCACAGTTGTAGTGCACCGGCGCGCCGCCCGACAGGCTGGTGGCCGCCGTCCAAAGCGGGTAGTCTGGCGAGGGCAACAACAACTCGTCGCCATCGTCCAACAAGGCGTTGGTGGCCATCACAATCAGTTCGCTGGCGCCGTTGCCCAAATAGATATCGTCCAGCGTCACGCCTTGGATGCCCTGTTCCTGCGTGTAATGCATGACCGCCTTGCGCGCCGCAAAAATGCCTTTGCTGTCCGAATAACCCGCCGAATTTGGCAGATTACGGATCATGTCCTGCTGAATCTCTTCCGGCGCATCGAAGCCGAACGGGGCCATGTTGCCGATGTTCAGGCGGATGATCTTGTGGCCGTCTTCCTCCATCTGGCGCGCCGCATCCATGATGGGCCCACGGATGTCGTAGCAGACGTTGGCAAGCTTGGCTGATTTCTGGACGGTTCTCAAAGGCCCTCCGACGGCGGTTTTACAGGGTGAAACCTATAATTTGACCACAGTTCCGCCCTTTTTTAGTGCAGCGCAGCAATTCACTCCCTCTCACAGCCCACGAAGTACGCCCCATGAAGTTGCAACCCGACAAAGCCGACGTTCAGACCCTCACCGGCCACGGCCCCGGCTGGGTGGCCGTGGACGGCGAAAAAATCTTCCACAGCGTGGTGATCAGTTCGCAGGGCCACCGGTCGGACTGGCAATGCCCTGCGTTTGCCGACCTCGGGCCGGCGCATTTCGCGCAGTTGGCTGAACTGGAGGCCGAACTGGTGATCTTTGGCAGTGGGCAGCGCATCCGCTTTCCGCACCCCGAATGGTTGCAGCCCCTGATGAGCAGGCGCATTGGGGTGGAAACCATGGACACGGCGGCCGCCTGCCGCACCTACAACATCCTCGCGGGCGAAGGCCGACGGG
>JBBKVN010000261.1:0-3405 GCA_037968455.1 Rhodoferax sp. | reverse complement strand
ATTTGGTAGCGGTCAGGGGTGTTGCGCCGCGTAGGCGCCGAGCTGCAGGATCAGGTAGTGGTTCAAATGCTCACGCATCGCCGACGCCGCCAAAGCTGACTTGATGGCGGGGCTGCCATTGGCGGTGCGGTGCAGTCTGGGCGGGTTCATCAGCGTACCCTGCGCATCGATTACCACTGCGACGTGGGGACGATTTGGTGTGGCGCTGCGGCGCATGACGACGGCGGTTTCACGGTTGTCCAGCCGCACATAAGTGCCTGGCGGGCACAAACCCACTGCGCGAACCAGGGCGTGGCCGACCTCGTCCTTGCGGCTTGTTGAGCGCTCAATGGCAGAGCGGGCGGAATCCGTGGCGCTGCGGCCCTCCCGTGACTGACGGGGGCTGATCATTGCGGCATATCGGTCAACGACTCGCAAGATTCTGGCCAGTCGCTGCCCGGCTGAAACTTCATGCAGGTTGCCTGAGTCAGTGGTTTCGTCATGGTGCAGTGAAATGGTGTCCAGCCACAACTCGTCAACAACCCCCAGATTGGCCAGCATCAGCGTGCCCTTTATGGAATGCATGCGAATGGCGTCCAGCTGCGCCCCTGTGGGGCGATCCGCCTGCGTTGCCAACTCGTCTTGCAACGCCGTCATGGCAATGTTCATGGTCAGGGCGGCGTGAACCAGGCTGTCTCGCTCTTTGTGAGGCAGGTGCAATTCCTGTGCAATCAGATGGCACAACACGGCACTGACCAGCGAGTGAGATGCGCTGTAGCCGACCGGCGAGTTGCTGGCGAGCTGAAACAGCAGGTACAAACCCACGTCAGCGTCTCGCTTGAGCAGGTCTTTCATCCACCGGTCGTACTGCCACACCCGTTGCTCAAACTCCTGAATGCTTGCCGGACTACCCAGAATAATGCCCAAGCCAGACTCCAGGTCTGACCACAGCCCCAGCAGGTCTTCGTATTGGTTTTCGTTGTGCGTGCTCATGGGACCATTCAATAGCGTTTTTCGAGAACCATTTGGTCATTGGTTCGGGTCATCTGAAAGCGGCTCAAAAAACTGTTGCCCAGCAAGACGTAGGGCATGGCACCCATCGACACAATCGCATCGACTTCATGGGCCGTGACGTCTCCGACGCGAACGGTACTTAGTTTCACCCTCCAGCCAGGGGTGACGCCATTGGCGGTACTCATCCGAACCGGTTCACCACTTTTGTAGGCCAGTCCCATCCGATCGGCATCGCTGGCGCTCATGGACACCAAGGTCGCGCCCGTGTCCACCAGCAGTTGCACGGCACGGCCGTTGATTTGGCCTTGCGCCAGAAAGTGACCGCCTGTGCCGGCTGTCAACACAATTTTGTTGCCGCCCGAGTTGTCTTTTGAGCCGGGGTCACCCACGCGTGCGGGTGCATCCCCGACGCGCATGGTGTGTCGCCGCCCTGCGATTTCAATGACTGCCGCGTCGCCCTGCGTGGACACAACCTTGACACCTTGATGAGAGGCGCCTGGCGCCACGCTTTTGGGGGCGCCTCCATCAACAATGATCAGGGCCTTGTCGCCCAGCATGCCTGACAGGGCGACCGCTTGTGCCTGCGCTGCTGTCGCAACGTGGGCCAGCGCCATCAGCAGGAGGGTTTTTTTCATCAATCGCGGTAGTTGTCAAAGCTCAGCGGCATGTCCGAGATTTCCTTGCGGATCAGGGCTTGCGCGGCTTGCAGGTCGTCGCGGTCTTTGCCCGTCACGCGCAACTTGCCATCTTGAATGGCCGCTTGCACCTTGATCTTGCTGTCCTTGATCACGCGCTGGATTTTTTTGCCCAGTTCGGTCTCAATGCCATCGCGCACTTTGATGACAACCTTGACCTTGTCGCCGCCCATTTTCTGCACGTCGCCCTTGTCCATGAAACGCACGTCAACATCTCGTTTGGTGAGTTTGTTGCGCAGAATGTCTTCGATTTGAGAGAGCTGGAAGTCGGCATCCCCAATTAGGGTGATTTCTTTGTCTTTGAGTTCAATGGACGCAGGTGTTCCCTTGAAGTCGAAACGGGTGGTGATTTCTTTGGCAGTGTTTTCTACCGCATGTTTTACGTCGACGATTTTGGCTTCGCAGACGGTATCAAAAGAGGGCATGGTTGACTCACATTCGTTGGCTCGCCCCGAGCCTGTCCAGGGGCAATGCGCTTTGTTCTATTGAGGGCGACGACAGGCTCGGCCCAAACGGGAGCAGGAGCACTCCCAATGCGACAATCTTGCCATGTTAGTCGAGAACAATGTGCCGCTTCAGGCATTTAATACCTTCCATATCGTTGCAAAAGCCCTGACTTTGGTTCGCATCAAGGGCGAGTCAGACCTGCAAGCCGTGCTGCGACACCCTGAGCTGGGCATTCAGCCCAAATTTGTGCTCGGGGGGGGCAGCAACATCGTGATCACCGGTGACGTGAAACCCGTGGTGCTCAAGGTCGAAGTCATGGGACGGCGCCTCGTTGATGAGACCGACAAAGCTTTTATTGTTGAGTCGGGAGCCGGTGAAAACTGGCACGACTTCGTGACATGGACGCTGGCCCAAGGTTATCCGGGGCTGGAGAACATGGCCCTGATTCCTGGCACGGTGGGCGCGTCCCCGGTGCAAAACGTGGGGGCGTATGGCGTTGAGTTACAAGACCGCTTTGAGTCGCTGGACGCCGTGGACCTGGTGACGGGCCAACTCTTTACCTTGAACGCGGCTCAATGCGCCTTTGGCTACCGCGACTCCATCTTCAAACATGGCGCTGGCGCCGTGCCCACGGGCAGCGCATCACCAACGCTGGGGATGAAAGATCGGGCGCTGATTCTTCAGGTGCGTTTTGCCTTGCCCAAAGCCTGGAAACCCGTGCTGGGCTATGCCGACATTGAGAAAAAAATGGCAGAGCACGCTTGCACGCAGCCCAGCGCGCAGCAGCTGTATGACTGGGTGTGTGAAGTGCGCCGTGCCAAACTACCCGACCCGGACGTGATCGGCAATGCGGGTAGTTTCTTCAAAAACCCGACGGTGACGGCAGACCAGTGCGCCGACATCATTGCCCGAGACCCCAAGGTGGTGCATTACCGCCTGGACGATGGTTCGGTCAAGCTGGCAGCCGGCTGGCTGATTGATTCCTGCGGTTGGCGAGGAAAATCAGTCGGGCAGGCGGGTGTCTATGAGAAACAGGCCTTGGTGCTGGTGAACCGCGGCGCAGGTACCGATGGTCAAGGTGCCACGGGCGGTGAGGTCATGACCCTGGCCAAGGCGATTCAAACCAGCGTCTACGAACGTTTTGGCATTCGGCTGGAGCCTGAACCGGTGGTGGTTTAGGCGGTGCCCAACGTCAAAGGGCCGTGAATCCCACGATGAGTGCGATTCACGGCCCTTTTGCAGTTTGAGCGGGCGGTTACTTTTTGGCGCG
>JBBKVN010000260.1:0-4554 GCA_037968455.1 Rhodoferax sp. | reverse complement strand
GCAATTTGCGTCTTCAGCGCGTCGGTGCCGCTGGCCAGTTGGGTTTTCAGGGCCGCGTCGCCCTGCGCGGTTTTGCCCAGGTCGCGCATCATGTCGCCATACAACTCGTTCACCCGCGACTGCAGTGCCACCAGCGTGGCGCGCCCCTCAGGCGGCAACTCTCCTTTGGCCAGAAACCCTGTGCCTTGCGCCCGCAACACGCCCATCTTTTCAGCCAACCAAGGCGCTTTCACCAAAGAGGCCTGAATCAACGCGCTGGTGGCCAGCGCCGGGTCTTGAGAGAGCTTGTATTCGTCCAGCACCCGCTCGTTGAACACCATCAAGGAGGCAATCAACTGCGTGTGCTGCTTCAGGCTGTCGCCCTGCTGCAGTTGGCGCCCGCCCCCCGCCTGCTCCAGCGCCGTCCAGGCTTGGCGGTGCTCGGCCCAGCTGGACACCAGGGCCGGTGAGGCCGCTTTCGCCGTCAGACTCACATCGACTGCGCCAATGGCTTGGCCCAGTGCGTCCCGCACGGCGGGGCGGCGTGCGGCCAGCTCCTCGCTGCCCGCCAGCATGCCGGCAGAAATGCCGCGGTGTTGCTGCATCAGTTGCACCACTTTTTGCACCGCAATGGCCGGCTGCGTGCCGTCTGCCTCCAGGCGCGCCACCGAGATTTCACCCAGCGCGCGGGTCACGTAGACCGAGGTTGGCACCGCCACCATGGCCAGCGCCAGCGCGCCCAAGATCAGGAATTTGTGAGAAAGACTTAAGCGATGCAGAACCGACATGACAACTCCTTTGTAGGGGCCTTTGAGAAGACCTTGTGCACGTCCGTTGGCTGAACGCGCGCCTGACAAAGGCACACCACATCTGAAGAAGGCAGGTTTTAAATGCTTTAGAGCCCTGTTGACTCCAAACCGCTGCTACTTTGACATGACGGGAACCCGGCGGCGTTTGTCTCAGCGCCTGCTCAGTTCCCGGCAACCCCGCTGTCTTTCATGGCGTCCACGCGCTTCAGACCGGTAGTTTTGCGAGCCCGCCTTTCGGTCGGGTGTGCCTTTACTAGGGTTTACTCTAATGACCAATGCCCGCCGTGACAACTGTGGACCACCACAGCAGGGCCTAAAACACGCAAAAAATTGACCTCCATCAAGTCGACCGTGTCCCCCGCGCAACAGCAACGGTTGTTAAGCCGCTGGCGCGGGGCGTCAGCCAAGGCCTGGGCTCACTGGCCCATAATCACCCAAAAATCAATCTCAGGGACGGGATAAATCAATGGCTACCCTCATACCGGCGCTCGGCGCCTGCGTGTCACGCATGACCGCGGGCGAGCGCCGCCTGGCCGAGCGGCTGGAACACAAGCTCGACGCCGACTACCTGCTTTGGTACGACGTGCCCGTGGGCCCCAAACACTCGCACCCCGACTTTGTTGTCATGCACCCCCGCCGCGGCATTTTGGTGCTGGAGGTGAAAGACTGGAAGCTCAGCACCATCGTGCGGGCTGACCTGGAGGTGTGGGAAATTCTGGACCAGGGCACACCCAAAAGCGTGGCCAACCCGCTGCTGCAAGCCCGCAACTACGCGCATCAGGTCGTCAACGCGCTTGAACGCGACCCGCCACTGGTGCAACCGAGTGGAAAACACAAAGGCAAGCTGGCTTTTCCGTGGAGCTACGGCGTGGTGCTGCCCAACATCACCCGCCAGCAATTCGACACCGCCGGCCTGCGCCACGCCATAGAGCCCAGCCGCGTCGTCTGCCAGGACGAAATGTTCGAGACCGTGGACGCCGAAGACCTGCAAAGCCGCTTGTGGGGCATGTTCCCCTACCTGATGGGCGGGCTGATGAGCCTGCCCCAGCTGGACCGCGTGCGCTGGATCATGTTCCCCGAGGTGCGGGTGATCAGCCAAGCTGGTCTGTTTGACGACGCCAATGAAGAAGCCGAACTGCCCGACATCATGCGGGTGATGGACCTGCAGCAAGAGCAGTTGGCCCGCTCTTTGGGCGACGGCCACCGCGTGATTCACGGTGTGGCCGGCTCCGGCAAAACTATGATTTTGGGCTACCGCGCCGAGTTTCTGGCCCGCGCCCACACCCCGGCCAGCAAACCCATCCTCATTCTTTGCTACAACGAGCCGCTGGCCGTGAAGCTGGCCAGCGTGATGGACGCCAAGGGCCTGGGCGGCAAAGTGCATGTGCGGCATTTTCACAAGTGGTGCTATGCCCAGTTGGTGGCGTTTGGCCAGACCTTGCCGCCCCACAACCTGCCCGTGGACGACAAGATGATTGACATGGTGCAGCGCGTCATCAACGGGGTGGACCGCCAGCAGATACCCAGCGGCCAGTACCAGGCCGTGATGATTGACGAAGGCCACGACTTTGCCGCCCCGTGGCTGCGCCTGATCACCCAAATGGTGGACCCCGCCACCAACAGCCTGCTGGTGCTGTACGACGACGCGCAAAGCATTTACGAGCGGGCGCGCACCAAAACCTTCAGCTTCAAAAGCGTGGGCATACAGGCCCAGGGCCGCACCACCATTCTGAAAATCAACTACCGCAACACCCGGCAAATTTTGCAAACCGCCAGCCTGGTTGCCGCCGAGTTGTTGACCGCTGACGACCAGGACGAAGACGGCGTGCCCCTGCTAAAACCCGTGAGCTGCGGGCGCGAGGGGCCCGCGCCCCTCATCATTCGCCTGCCCAATTTGCGCGCGGAGGCCACCCGCATTGCCCTCCTGCTCAAAGACATGAACCAGGAAGGCCACGCCTGGGGCGACATGGCCGTGATTTGCCGCCGCCATGAAGAAATGTTTGCCTGCGCCGACGCCCTCGCCCGCTGGAAACTGCCCCACCAAGTGCGCGTGCGCACCGGCGAATACGACCCCAGCGCCAACACCATCAAAGTCATCACCATGCACGCCAGCAAAGGGCTGGAATTCCCCGTCGTCGCCCTGGTCGGCGCCGGGCAAATGCCCGCGGCAGGTGAAGACGAACGCGAAGAGGCGCGGTTGTTTTACGTGGGCGCGACGCGGGCCACGCAGCGGCTGGTGATTTCTATCAGTGGGGGTGGGGGGTTTGGGATGAGGTTGTCATGACGAACCGGCAAGTCTCCGCAGCTCATCGGTGGGAAAAAACACTGCCCTCGCAGTCCAGTGACGCCTTGATATCTATCGGACAAACCGCGTCGTTATCGCGCCACTTGGGTCGATACGCGTTGGGCGATACACAAATATATGCCACTAAATCAACGACTTCTATCAACCGGCAGCGGCTGATCCGGGCGATAGCGATGAAGCGTGGCAACGGCCTTGAATTCCCCGTGGTGGCCCTGCCCGGCGTGGGGCACATACCCGCGGCGGGGGAGGATGAGAAGGATGCGGCGCGGGTGTTTTATGTGGCGGCTACGCGGGCGACGCAAAAATTAGTCATTACGGTTAGCGGATCGAGTAGCTTCGGTACCACACTCCACGCGAAATGAGTTTGAAACTTTTTTCAACTGGTTTTGGTTACGAAGATATTGATCAAACAATTGCCACATCACAGGATATGGAGTTTCACGAAGCACTAATTCCTTCAACACAATTTTTGTCTTGAAGACGTAAGGCATTGACGCTTGTGCTTCTACAAATAGATGACGTGCATTTTTTTGTGATCCGGAAGAGACAATTAGAGCTCAAGATAAAACCAATTCGTTCTGTACATTTATGCCAAATCAGGTATTTGCAATACAGAGCATCTTCTAAGCTGAATTCAACTTTTTAAACCAAATTAACCGAAGAAAAATCTATGGCCGAACCATTAATTACTGGTGTTCTATTAGAAAAGTTAGTCGAGGAGGTTGTAGGAGGTGCCAAAAAGTTTGGCCTAACTGCCTTCAGACGATGGGAAGAGAGTCGTTTTTCGTCAAAAATTGCCCGTCGAATAAATACGATTGGCAAAGTAAAAACACTGTGGAGTCAAGATAAAGCGCTGCTTATCAGTGAGTTTTACTATCAACCTAAGATAAAAATCGACGATCAAGTTATCAAGGCCACAAAAATCTCTGACCTGCCGGAGGGTGCTTTAATAATTGAAGGGATTGCTGGCCAAGGAAAATCGATTCTATTGAGAAGTCTTGCCTTTACCGAACTAAAGAGCAACGAAGGCATTTTGATTCCGATATTTCTAGAACTTCGAACTTTGACTTCCAAAATGGGATTGAAAGATGCAATACTAAAATTGCTTTACAGTTATGACATTGATGCCGATGAAGATAGTATCGAGTATATTTTTAAATGCGGCAAGTTTTCCATAATACTAGACGGATTTGATGAGGTAGAGCATGAACTAATTAATGATTTATTGTCGGATGTTGAATCCATAGTTGCACGTCACCCAAAACTCAGACTAATAGTTACAAGTCGCCCGTATGACGAAATACAGAAATCCACTCTCTTTCGAAAAATTACCATAGAGCCATTAAAAGTTGGAGATTACGTTGAATTTTTGAAGGCTGGAGGATTCACGGGTGATGTGGCAATTTCAATTAGAGATGCTATTCAACGTAGTTCGGGGGAAATTTCTGGCTTAATCAAAAC
>JBBKVN010000259.1:0-3766 GCA_037968455.1 Rhodoferax sp. | reverse complement strand
TGGCTGACCCAGCCAAAATTGGACCCACTGCACACCACCACGGACGGCTCTGCATTGCCAATGAAATACGCCATTTCCATGCTCTGGTAGGCGGTGTTCAGAGGCAGGTAGACATAACCAGCGCGCAAGGTGGCCAGGTACAAGACCAGCGCCTCCACCGACTTTTCGACCTGTGCGGCAATACGAGCGCCGGCAGGCAAGGCCAACGATTGCAGCAGATTGGCCACCATGGCGGTAGAGCGGTCCAGATCACGCCACGAATACCGCAAGCCGTTGTCAGCCTCAATAGCAACGCTGTCCAGGTCAGTAGGAAATCCGGCTCGAAGGGCTGCAAACAGATTGACGTTGGCGTCAGAGGGATGGGTTGCGGGAATCATGCGCGGGGACCTCAACAGTAGAAAGTCAAAAAACGGGTTTGCGTTTTTGCAGGAACGCCATGACGCCCTCCCGGTGCTCAGCGCTGTCTGCGTAAGCGTAAGGGTCTGGCGCCATAGATGCTATTGAATCAGTAGCTACTCCTGCAGGCAGATTGGGCGTCAGAGGCTGATTTTGTGCTCGAAGTGTCTGTTTATTGAGCCTGGCCGCCCCGGGGGCCAAACTGGCAAGGCGGTCTGCCATGGCCTGAGTCTGCGCGGCCAGTTGCTCACCGGCCACGACTTGGCTGAGAAAGCCGCAGGCCAGCAGTTCCGCCGGAGAAAACAGCGTGGCGGCCAGCAGCATCTGGCGCGCAACCGCTGCCCCCAATTCGCGCGTCACCAAGGCGGCTTCACGCGGTGCCATGGGAAAACCCAGTTTGGCAATGGGGGCGCCAAATTGAGCGGAGTCGGACGACATGCGAATGTCGCAGCAACTGG
This sequence comes from Rhodoferax sp., assembly GCA_037968455.1. Lineage (GTDB taxonomy): Bacteria > Pseudomonadota > Gammaproteobacteria > Burkholderiales > Burkholderiaceae_C > Rhodoferax. Next base: position 2,912 of record JBBKVN010000259.1, on the reverse strand, counting down.
CGATCTCCACCCCGGCTCCCATGCAGTTGCCGTTAATCTGGGCAACGATAGGCACATCACAGTTCAGCATCGCCTGCAAACCGCCCCACACCTCGACCTCATGAAAGTGCCGCAGGTTCTCAGCCTGAAACCGGAAGTCGGCGTATTCCGAGATGTCACCGCCGGCGCAAAAATGGGCGCCCTCGCCTTTGATCACCACGCAGCGCACGTCTGTGCTGAGCTGGATCTGCTCAAACACTGTTTTCAACTGCGCCCACATGGCACGGGACATGGCATTGAACCGGGCGGTATGGTCAATGCTGACCACCGTCAGGTGCCCGGCTTGCTCCAGTCGAATCGTCCCGTTCATACAACCTCCGTGAGTGGCGCTATTATTTGTATAGCTAGCTGCGCCTATGGCGCATGCGCCAGAGCCCTATTTGTTACTTGTGTTTGATTGTTTACCGGTCCACCACCACATGGCGATGCCACCGATGATCATGGGAATGCACAGCCATTGACCCATGCTCATGCCCAGTGACAACAAGCCCAGATGCGCATCTGGCTCACGGAAAAATTCGGCGATGAAACGGAACACCCCGTAGCCAAGCAAAAACACGGCGGACACCTGCCCCTGTTTGCGTTCCGTGCGGGCATACAACCACAGCAACACGAAGAGCAACATGCCCTCCATCAGGAACTGGTAAATCTGTGAAGGATGACGAGGCAAACTGCCGCCGTCGCGAAATACCATGCCCCACGGCAAGTCTGGGCTGCTCACCCGGCCCCACAACTCGCCATTGATGAAGTTGCCGACTCGGCCCGCCGCCAAACCAGTGGGCACGCAGGGCGCAACAAAGTCCATCACCTGCAGCCAAGGCCGCTGGCGGGAGCGGGCAAACCAGACCATGGCCAGCAAAACGCCCAGCAAGCCGCCATGAAAGCTCATGCCGCCTTGCCAAACCGCAAAGATCTCCAATGGATGAGACAGGTAGTACGCCGGCTTGTAAAACAGACAGTAGCCGATGCGCCCGCCCAAAATAACGCCCATGACGCCCAGAAACAAGATGTCCTCCACATCCCGCCGGGCCCAAGCGCCTGGCCCGGTGATGGATGCGTACGGCTCATGGCGCAAGCGGCGAAAGCCGAGCAACATAAAGAGGCCAAACGCGGCCAGGTAGGTCAAGCCATACCAGTGAATGGCCAAAGGGCCAAGTTGCAGGGCAATGGGATTAATTTCAGGATGAATCAGCATGGCCGCCATTGTGCCCGCATGCCTATTGCCCCAAATGGGGCGGGTCAACCCAATTGACTTTGGGCGTAGGCCACAAACCGGTCCAGGGTGGGACTGACCTGCTGTGCGGCCCAGACCAAACTCGTTTCACAGCGCGGCATGGCGACGGCGATGCCACCCGCGCCCTTTCCGGGCGCTTGTACCTCTCGGTAGACCACGCCGGAACGCTGAAACTGACGCACACTGTCCGGCACCCACGCCACACCCAGCCCGGCCGACACCAAATTGACAATGGTTTGCATCTGGATCGCCTCTTGCGCGACGGCAGGCAAAAAGCCAGCGCCGTGATAGAGCGCAAAAATGCTGTCATACAAGGAAGGGGCAATTCGGCGCGGAAAAATCACCAGCGGGTCGGCCAACACATCGGCAAGACGCAGTGTGGATTGGGCGGCCATAGCGTGATGCTCAGGCAGCGCCAACACCAAAGGTTCCTGGGTGATCAGGCAGCGGGACAAGCCCACGGGCTCGAATCCCGGCGCATGGAGCATGAAACCGGCGTCCAGCTCACCGCGTTCCAACCCTTGCAACTGCACATCACCGGTGGCCTCCAGTAAGTCGAGCTGCACATTGGGGTATTGCGCCCGAAAGCCGCGCACCCATTGCGGCAGCAAGGCAAAACCCACGGTGGACACAAACCCCAAGCGAAGCCGCCCGACTTCGCCCTGCGCCGCGGCCCGAGCCTGGACGGGCAGCGCTTGCGCCCTGGCCAACAAATCCAGCACGGTAGGCAACAAGGCCGCGCCCACACGCGTTAACTGCACACTGCGCTTGGTGCGGTCAAACAGACGCACACCCAAGGTTCGCTCCAATTGCGCAATGGCCTGAGTCAACGGGGGCTGCGTCATGTGCAGACGCACGGCCGCTTGACCAAAGTGAAGCGTGTCGGCGACGGCAGCGAATTGACGCCACAGTCGGAGTTCAATCAGGTGTGTGGCGGTAGAGGCTGGCTGGGTAGGCATGAGTTCAGTCATATGCAGAACATATTAATACATCGTTAAAAATATATTGGAACAACGAATTGACCTTAGGCATACTCACCACACGATCCCGTCACCCATCACAGAGAGCTCCTCATGGACATTAAACCTATCGTTATGAACCCTCGCAGCAAGAACATCACCGAGGGCAAATCACGTGCGCCTAACCGGTCGATGTACTACGCCATGGGGTACGAAGCCGAAGATTTCAAGAAACCCATGATTGGTGTGGCCAACGGTCACAGCACGATCACCCCTTGTAACAGCGGCCTGCAAAAGCTGGCGGACGCCGCCGTTGAGGGCATCGAAGAGGCCGGTGGCAACGCGCAAACCTTTGGCACACCAACCATCTCCGACGGCATGGCCATGGGCACAGAAGGCATGAAGTATTCGCTGGTCAGCCGCGAAGTGATCTCAGACTGCATTGAAACCTGCGTGCAGGGCCAGTGGATGGACGGCGTGGTCGTCATTGGTGGCTGCGACAAAAACATGCCCGGCGGCCTGATGGGCATGCTGCGCGCCAACGTGCCGTCTATTTTTGTCTATGGCGGCACTATTCTGCCCGGCACCTTCCGTGGCAAAGACCTGAACATCGTGAGCGTGTTTGAAGCCGTCGGTGAAAACGCCGCCGGCCGCATGAGCGACGAAGACCTGCTCGAGAT
>JBBKVN010000258.1:0-3751 GCA_037968455.1 Rhodoferax sp. | reverse complement strand
GTACTGAATCACCTCTTCGCGCCGCTGGTGTTCAAAGTCCACATCAATGTCCGGCGGCTCGTTGCGCTCGCGACTGATGAAACGCTCAAACAGCATGTTCATACGCGAGGGGTCCACCTCGGTCACGCCCAGGCAGTAACACACGGCCGAGTTCGCAGCCGAGCCCCGGCCCTGACACAGGATGTGGCGGGCACGGGCAAAGGCGACCAGGTCGTGCACGGTCAAGAAATACATCTCGTACTGGAGTTCAGCAATCAGCGCCAGCTCATGCTCCAACTGCTGCTGCACCGCAGCCGGCAAGCCCTGCGGGTAACGCTGGCTGGCGCCTTCATAGGTGAACTGGCGCAACGTTTGAGAAGGCGTGAGGCCGGGCAGGACGGTTTCCATGGGGTACTGGTAGCGCAGCTCGTCCAGGCTGAAGTGGCAGCGCGACGCCACCGTCAAGGTGTTGGCCAGCCACTCGGGCGGGTAGAGCTTCGCCAGCCGCTGGCGTGAGCGCAAATGCGCCTCCGCATTGGGCTGCAAGCCAAAACCACCCTCAGCCACCGGGCGCCCCAAACGCACGGCCGTGATCACGTCTTGCAAAGGCTTGCGCGAACGCACATGCATGAGCACGCCGCCAGCCACCACCATCGGCACGCCAGTCAGCTCAGATACCCGGCTCAACGCGTGCTGCCACAGCGCATCGCCCGGTTGATGCTGCAAAGTCAGTGCCAACCAAAGTTGAGTGCCAAATAGGCCTCTAGCCCAAGTGCAGAATGCGTAGAGCGCTTCGAAATGGATAGCAGTTGGTGGCAACAGAATGATTTCACAGCCCCCCAGTTGTGCAAAGTCGCTGGTGGCGCGCGACACCGTGTAACGGCCTTTGGGCGCAGCGCGCCGCGCGGCCGTGATGAACTCACACAGGTCACCCCAACCCTTCAGGTCACGCGCCAGCGCCACCAAGCCGCCGCCCTCGTCCAGCGCAAACTCGGCCCCCAGCAGCAACTTCAAACCACACTTCTTGGCCTCTAAATGCGCGCGCACCACGCCGGCCACCGAGCACTCGTCGGTGAGGGCTAAGGCGCGGTAGCCCAGCGCATGGGCGCGCGCCACCAACTCTTCAGGGTGCGACGCCCCGCGCTGAAAGCTGAAATTGCTCAGGCAATGCAACTCGGCGTAATCGGGCGCTGGGGCATACATGGTGACTTGGCCTAAATACTGTTTAAAACAACAGTATAAAGAAGACGGCGCGGTTTGCAAGCTGGCCGGCACCGGCCACTTAAACCCCTTTCAGCCCTCTGTGGCGCGGCGGTAGACGCCACAAATTACATTTGACAAAATGCGTATAAACCCTTAAAATTGACTGGCTTTACCACTGCAACTTCTTGAATTTGCAGCCAACTTGATTCAATCTGACGCCAACTTACACCAAGCCGGGTTGGGCCAAATTTCTGCGAACTTAAAACAAGGCCCGTTTGCCTTGTGACATCGCTGCCCGGTCATCGTCGCGACCGGCCCACTCGCCAGCCCTGATGAAGCAACCACGCCGCAGATTGCGTGCCAGGGACGAAGCGAGCCCAACTTTTTGAAATGCGCCCACGGAGAACAAAAAATACATGACTGCAAAAATTGAGATGATTCTGGCCACGGACCTGGACGGCACCTACCTGTCCCCTGACCTGAACGAAACCACCTCTGATCTCTACAAAACGATCAGGGACAACCGCGAGAAGGTCATCCTGATTTATGTGACCGGGCGCGGGTTTGAGAGCATCGTGTCCCTGCTGGACGACTCCTCCCTCCCCCGGCCCGACTACATCATTGCCGATGTGGGCGCTACCGTTTTGAAGCGCCATGGCGACAGCTACGCCGCCGTCGTGCCGCTTCAAAACGAGATTGCCGACAAATGGCCCGGACGTGAGGCCGTGCTCAGCCGCACTGTGGGCCTCAAAGGTTTGGTACTTCAAGAGGTGCCACAGGAACGCCGTTGCTCTTTCTATTACGAGAACACAGCCATCCTGCCCGGCATCAAAATCATCGCCAAAAACCTGGGCTTGGCAGTTTTGACCTCGGCCAACCGCTACCTGGACTTTCTGCCGCTGGGCGTCTCCAAAGGCCACAGCCTGACCCAACTGCTGCGCTCAGAAGGTTTGCCGGAAGAAAAAGTGCTGGTGGCGGGCGACACCCTGAACGATCTTTCCCTGATGCAAACCGGCTACCGCGGCGTGGTGGTGGGCAATGGCGAACCCGCCCTCAAAGAAGCGGTGATTCTGGAAGCCACCCCCGGCAGCGCGCATGAGGTTTACCAGGCCAAGGCTTTTGGTCCGGCCGGTATTCTGGAAGCCATGGAACACCACGGCTTCAACAAAGGCTTTGCTGCCGGTGCCGAGCAACTGCCCGCCATTTACGGCACGGCCGAGTTGGTGATTGTTTACCACCGCCAGCCCTTTGACGAAGTCAAAACCGGCAAGAAATACGTGCGCCAGCAGCCCAAAAGCCCGAACGGCATTCTGCCCACCCTGCTGGGCTTGTTTGCAGGCGGCAAAAAAGGCGCCTGGGTGGCTTGGTCCCAGCGCGAAAGCCGCCAGCCCGATGACTTTGAGGTGGACGTGGCGGTGGATGCAGAGAAGTACCCCAACCTGCTGGCCAGCCGCGTGGCGCTCACGGCCACCGACGTCAACATCTTCTACAAGCAGTTCTCCAAAGAGGCGTTCTGGCCGATCATCTTCTCGTTCCCGGAGCGGGCCAAGTTTTTGGAAAACCACTGGCAGCACTTTTGTGAAGTCAACCGCCTGTTTGCCGAGCGAACTGCGGCCGTGGCCGCGCCCGACGCCACGGTGTGGATTCACGACTACAACCTGTGGATGACCCCGGCCTACCTGCGCGACCTGCGCCCTGATTTGAAGATAGCTTTCTTCCACCACACCGCGTTCCCAAGCGCCGACATTTTCAACATCTTGCCGTGGCGCGGCTCCATCGTGGCCAGCTTGTTGAAGTGCGACTACGTGGGCTTTCATATCCCGCGCTATGTCGAAAACTTCATCGACGTGGTCCGCTCCAACGTTTCCACCCAAATTCTGGAAACCGAGTTTTGCGCACCCACCTACCTGACGCACGGCTGCGCGCTGGGGGTGGAAGAAATGACACGCAAGATTCAAACCCCGTACGGCATCGTCAAAGTGGGCGCTCATCCGGTTGGCATTGACAACGCCAAGATAAAAACCATTGCCGACGATCCCGAGACCAGGTCACTTCGCGACAGCCTGCTGGCCGAGGCCCAGGGACGAAAACTCATTTTGTCCGTGGAGCGTTTGGACTACGTCAAAGGCCCCATCGAGAAGATGCAGGCCTACGAGAAGTTTCTGGAAACCCACCCCGAGTGGCATGACAAAGTCGTCATGCTCAACATCGTGACGCCCGCCGCACCGGGCATGGAGATTTACGCCAAAACCCGCGACAAGCTGGACCAGGTCATTGGCCGCATCAACGGCCGCTTCTCCCAAATGGGCTGGACACCGGTGCGCTACTTTTACCGCCCTCTGCCGTTTGCCGAGTTGGTGGCGTTTTACATGGCCTCCGACCTGGCCTGGATCACCCCGCTGCGCGATGGCCTGAATCTGGTGGCCAAGGAGTACGTCTCCGCCAAAGCGGCCTCGCAGACCTCGGGCGTGCTGGTGTTGTCAGAGTTTGCCGGCGCCGCCGTCGAACTTAAAGGCGCACTGCTGACCAACCCGTATGACGAAAACAGCATGATTCAAAGCCTGCTCAC
>JBBKVN010000257.1:0-8041 GCA_037968455.1 Rhodoferax sp. | reverse complement strand
TTGACTCGCTGACCATGTTTGTTTTCTTCCTGCTGACCGGGCGTTGGCTAGAGTTGCGCTTGCGCGACCGTACCGCGGGCGCGCTGGAGGCCTTGATGAACCGTCTGCCCGACAGTGTGTGCCGCGCCTGCTGCCCAACGGCGAGTTTGAGCGTGTTTTAGTGCGCCGCCTGGTGGCCGGTGATGTGATTCGAATCTTGCCTGGTGAGTCCTTTCCTGCGGATGGCGTGGTTCTTCAAGGAGACACCACCGTGGACGAGGCGCTGCTCACAGGGGAGTCTCGCCCTGTGGTGCGCGGGGTTGGTGGTGCAGTGATTGCGGGCAGCCACAACCTCTCCAGTGTGGTTCGGGTGTGTGTAGAGAGTGTGGGTGAGCAAACCCGCTTCGCACAGATTGTGGCCTTGATGGAAAGTGCGTCCATCTCCAAACCGCCCATTGCACGCCTTGCCGACCGAGTTGCCAAGCCGTTTTTGATTGCCGTATTGGTGGCGGCTGGCCTGGCCGGCGCCTACTGGTGGCCAAGCGATCCGGGTCATGCGCTGATGGTGGCTGTCGCCGTACTCATCGTGACTTGCCCTTGCGCTTTGTCGCTGGCCACGCCCGCGGCGATGCTGGCCGCAGCCGGCTCTTTGGCCAAACGGGGCGTATTGGTGAGGCGCTTGGAGGCTTTTGAGGCGCTGGCCTCAATCGACACCGTTTTGTTTGACAAAACAGGCACTCTGACACGGGACGCGATGGTGTTGGGCGCTGTCAAGGTTAGAGACGGCGTGTTGGCCTCAGAGGCATTGTTGATGGCCGCCGTGCTGGGCCAAAACTCGCTTCATCCGGTGTCTAGGGCACTACTCAATGCGGCCGGTGGCAGCGCTGCTGTGCTGGGCTGGACCTCGTCCCATGTGACCGAGCTGCCCGGGCTGGGCGTCGCCGGGCAGGTTTTGAGGCGTGAGGACAAAGAGGAGCCCTGCGCGCTACGGCTGGGCTCAGCCGAGTTTTGTGGCGTTCAGTCGGAACCCTCCGCGTCGTTGCAGGCCTGTCTCAGTGATCAAAATGGGTGGTTGGCCACGTTTGAGCTGCATGAGGACGTTCGGGCCGATGCCAGCGCCACGGTCCGGGCCTTGAAAGATCAAGGCATTTCGGTTCAACTTCTCTCGGGCGATGGGACGCAGGCCGTTGCGCGGGTGGCGTCTGCCGTGGGCATTGACAATTTTCGAGGGGCTTGCTCGCCGCAGGATAAGCTGGCATTTCTGAAAACTGTTCAGGATCGGGGCGGGCGCGTGGCGGTGGTGGGCGATGGTCTGAATGACGGCCCTGCATTGGCCGGCGCCCATGTGTCTTTTTCATTTGGTCAAGCCGTGCCGCTTGCGCAAGCGCAGTCAGACTTCGTCATTTTGGGAGAGCAGTTGACGACGGTTGTTGCCACGGTGCAACTGGCGCGTCGAACCTTGCGTGTGGTTCGTCAGAATCTCGTATGGGCCGCGGTTTATAACGCGGTGTGCGTGCCACTCGCCGTCTTCGGATTTCTTCCGGCATGGCTGGCGGGTTTGGGAATGGCCTTGAGTTCACTGCTGGTGGTTCTCAATGCTCTGCGCTTGTCCGCAAATGCTGAATTGCAGGGAGTCAGGTAATGGATATTTTGTATTTGCTGATTCCGCTTTCGGTGATCTTGGTGTTTTTTATCATCGGTGCTTTATGGTGGGCGATATATCGGGGTCAATTCGAAGATATCGAGTCCGAAGGTGAGCGAATTCTTAAGGATTCTTAAGGATTTTTGAGAACGGTTGATTTGAGTCAAATGGAATCAGGGTTTTCCATTGGAAACTCCCTGCAACAAACTTAGAGAGGTGAAAATGATATTTCCCAACGCGTCTGCAACCACCTACAACGATAAGGTAGTCAGACAGTTCGCCGTCATGACCATTGTGTGGGGGGTGGTTGGCATGTTGGTCGGCGTGATCATTGCCGCCCAATTGACCTGGCCAGAATTGAACTTTGGCATCTCCTGGCTAAGCTACGGTCGATTGCGACCTCTGCACACCAATGCGGTGATTTTTGCGTTTGGCGGCTGTGGTTTGTTTGCCGCTGCCTACTACGTAGTGCAGCGAACCTGTCATGTGCGCTTATTTGGCGACAAGTTGGCCGCTTTCACCTTTTGGGGCTGGCAGTTGGTGATTCTGGCAGCGATTGTGTCGCTGCCATTGGGTTACACGCAAGGCAAAGAGTACGCCGAGCTGGAGTGGCCCATTGACATTCTGATCACACTGGTCTGGGTGTCGTTTGCCATTGTGTTTTTTGGCACGGTGGGCACTCGCAAAGTGCGTCACATTTACGTGGCAAACTGGTTTTTCGGCGCTTACATACTTGCGGTGGCCTTGCTTCACCTCGTTAACAGTGCCGCCATTCCCGCTGGCGCCATGAAGTCATATTCCGCCTACGCCGGTGTGCAGGACGCGATGGTGCAGTGGTGGTACGGTCACAACGCGGTTGGTTTTTTCCTGACTGCAGGCTTCCTGGGCATGATGTATTACTTCATTCCCAAGCAGGCTGAGCGGCCTGTTTACTCGTATCGCCTCTCCATCGTTCACTTCTGGGCGCTGATCTTTACCTACATGTGGGCGGGCCCACACCATTTGCATTACACCGCCTTGCCTGACTGGACCCAATCTGTCGGCATGGTCTTCTCGCTGATTCTTTTGGCGCCCAGCTGGGGCGGCATGATCAACGGCATCATGACACTGTCGGGCGCTTGGCACAAATTGCGCGACGACCCGATTCTGCGTTTCCTGATTGTTTCCCTGTCTTTCTACGGTATGTCGACCTTTGAAGGTCCGATGATGTCGATTAAAACGGTGAATGCCTTGTCGCATTACACGGACTGGACCGTTGGCCACGTGCACTCTGGTGCTCTAGGCTGGGTCGGCTTGGTGACCATGGGCTCGATGTACTACCTGATTCCCCGTTTGTTTGGCCAGAAGCAGATGTACAGCGTCAAAGCGATTGAAATTCATTTCTGGGCTGCCACCATTGGTATCGTTGTTTACATCGCCGCCATGTGGATTGCCGGTGTGATGCAGGGCCTCATGTGGCGCGCCATCAACCCAGACGGCACGCTGACCTATACCTTTGTTGAGTCGGTGAAAGCCACGTTCCCGTTCTATGCACTGCGCTTGTTGGGCGGACTGATGTACCTGGGCGGCATGATCATCATGCTTTGGAATACCTATAAAACGGTCACCAACGGACGCTCTGTCACGGTAACTATTCCCGCCGCAGTCGCACACGCTTGATAAGGAAACAACATGGCTGATACGAAATCAAGCGGCGGACTGTCGCACGAAAAAATCGAGACCAACAATTTCTTGATGATCGTTTTGATCCTCTTGGTGTTGCTGGTCGGGGGCATGGTCGAGATTGTTCCTTTGTTCTTCCAAAAGTCGACCACGGAGCCGGTCAAAGGACTTTTGCCGCTGACCCCGCTGGAACTGGCTGGACGCGATGTGTATGTGCGTGAGGGTTGCTACAACTGTCACTCGCAAATGATTCGTCCTTTCCGTGCTGAGACCTTGCGTTATGGGCATTACTCCGTAGCAGGTGAGTTTGTGTATGACCATCCGTTCCAGTGGGGTAGCAAACGCACCGGCCCTGATTTGCACCGGGTGGGTGGCAAATACAGTGACCAGTGGCATCGTGACCACTTGCATAACCCTCGTGACCTGGTGCCCGAGTCCAATATGCCTGCCTACCCCTGGTTGGCGACATCTGCGGTTGACCATGAGTCCATCCCCACGCATATGAAAGCCTTGCGGACTGTTGGCGTGCCCTACACGGACGAGCAGATTGCCGCGTCGTCGGCGGAGATCAAAGGCAAGACTGAGGTTGATGCCGTGATCGCTTACCTGCAAGTCTTGGGAACCTCAGTCAAATAAGAGAGGACGTTCTATGGAACTCGATATCAACACCCTTCGTTCAGTGGCCACCGTGGCGGCCTTCATTACTTTCATCGGTATTGTGGTTTGGGCTTATTCGCGCCGCAACGCAGCCGACTTTGAAGAGGCGGCCAATCTGCCCTTTGAGCAAGACTGACGAACGGACCAAAAGGATAAAAAATGAGCGATTTCACTAGTAATTTCTGGTCCATTTATGTGACCGTGATCACGGTCGTCAGTATCTTGGCTTGCTTGCTCCTGCTGTGGTTCAGTGGCAAAGCCAAAGCAATGACTGCAGACGACAACACCACGGGCCACGTCTGGGACGGCGATTTGCGCGAGATGAACAACCCGCTGCCGCGCTGGTGGGCCTATTTGTTTGTGATCACCGTGATCTTTGCGTTTGTCTACCTGGCCTTGTACCCTGGTTTGGGAACCTACAAGGGAACGCTCGGATGGACATCGTTGGGGCAACATGAAAAGGAAGTTGAAAAAGGCAATGCCGAAGTCGCTCCTTTGTACGCCAAGTTCGCGGCGATGACACCTGAAGATCTCACCAAAGACACTCAGGCCATGGCGATTGGTGACCGTTTGTTCATGAACAACTGCTCCCAGTGTCATGCCTCAGACGCCCGCGGCACCAAAGGTATTCCGAACCTGACTGACACGGACTGGTTGCACGGTGGCACGTCGGAGCAGATCAAAACCACGATTACCCAGGGTCGTATGGGCAATATGCCACCGATGGCTGCCGCTGTCGGCACCAGCAGCGATGTCAAAAATCTGGCTCAGTACGTATTGAGCCTGTCCGGTAGCCCACATGACTCGGTTCAAGCGGCTTTGGGCAAGGAGAAGTTCGCGGCCTGTGCGGCCTGCCACGGTGGCAATGGCAAGGGGAATCCAGCGCTGGGTGCACCCAACTTGACTGACGACATCTGGTTGCATGGCTATGGCGAGGCGGCCATCATTTCCATGATCAATAACGGCAAAGTGAACCAGATGCCAGCCCAAGTTGAGAAGCTCACCGAAGGACAGATTCATGTGTTGACGTCTTATGTCTTGAGCCTTTCCAACAAGGGTGTTTCAGCCCAATAAGCGCCTAAGACCCAGACTGCACCTAATTGAATGAAGGACATCGATTGACCAAGCCGGACGCTTCGACAAAAAAGGTAATTCCGATTGTGGCGGTGCCAGCAGACCCGGAAATGGTTTCGCTGTACGCTGCCCGCAAGGACATCTACCCACGCAGCGTGTCCGGGTTTTTCTCGCGTTGGCGTTGGGCCATGGTGATCCTGACCCAACTGGTCTTCTATGGATTGCCTTGGCTGGAGTGGGGTCAGCGCCAAGCCGTTCTGTTTGATTTGGGTGATCGGCGTTTCTACATCTTCGGGTTGGTGCTTTACCCGCAAGACTTTATTTATCTCACCGGCCTGCTGGTGATCTCGGCACTGGGGCTTTTTCTGTTCACCGCGGTGGCGGGTCGTCTTTGGTGTGGGTATACCTGTCCGCAGACGGTGTACACCGAGATGTTTTTGTGGATTGAAAAGCAAATGGAGGGGGACCGCTCCGCGCGCATGCGTCGCGATGGGCAACCCTGGTCCATGAACAAGTTTCTGCGCAAAGGCGGCAAACATCTGGCTTGGCTGCTGTTGGCCATGTGGACTGGCTTCACCTTTGTTGGCTACTTCACGCCGATCAAAGAGCTGGGTTTGGCTTTTGTTCAGTTGAACATGGGATCGTGGGAAATTTTCTGGTCCATTTTTTACGGGTTTGCCACCTACGGTAACGCTGGCTTCATGCGGGAGCAGGTCTGTTTGCACATGTGTCCTTATGCGCGCTTCCAAAGCGCCATGTTTGACAAAGACACCCTGATCGTTACCTATGATGCCGAGCGTGGTGAACCTCGTGGTGCCCGCTCCCGCAAGACGGACCCGACCACATTGGACCTGGGGGCGTGTATCGACTGCACCCTATGCGTTCAGGTCTGCCCCACGGGTATTGTAATTCGAGACGGTTTGCAATACGAGTGTATTGGCTGTGGCGCCTGCGCTGATGTGTGCGACACCGTGATGGACAAGATGGGTTATGCCCGTGGACTGGTGAAATACAGCACCGAAAACGCCATGAATCAGCACTGGACCAAGAGTCAGACGCTGCGCCATGTGCTTCGTCCCCGAATTCTGATTTACACCAGCATCTTGCTGGGCATTGTGGTGGCCATGGTGGTGAGTTTGGCCATGCGCACGCCCTTCAAGGTCGATGTGGTTCGTGACCGTGGGGTGATGGCCCGCGTGGTGGGGAAAGGGGACGTTGAAAACCTTTACCGCCTGCAGCTCATGAATGCGACCGAGTCTATGCAGACATACAAAATTTCAACCACAGGTTTGCCAGGCCTGACGTTGACAACCCAAGACACCGTCGAGGTGGCTTCCACCGAGTCGCACTGGGTGACCGTACGGTTGGTGGCCCCATTTGGTTCGGCAGAGCCCGGTTCTCATGTCATTTATTTCGACGTTGAAGCGGTCGGAACGGCTGACAAGGTGTCCGAGAAGTCTTCATTTATTGTTCCCCGCTAGGGAAAAGGAATTGACCATGCAAAACAATTTGACGGAATCAAGCGGTCCTTGGTGGAAATTTGGCCACGTGTGGATGGTGGTGGCAGGCCCCGCCGTGGTCGTTTTGGCGAGCTTTATCACGCTCTACCTGGCCATTACCCGGCCAGACCCCGTGGTGTCAGAAGATTATTACCAGCAGGGCCTTCAAATTAACCAGCGTCTGGAAGCCCAGGCCGCCGCCAGCATGGCCCCTGCCGTTCAAGCTCGCAACCACGCCGCCACCGGCGTGGCCCCGCCGGACGTGGCCGTCAAGCCATGAGCCACGTGCCATTGCAATCAATACCTGCAGGTCCGTCTGCGGTGAGGTCTCAACGGCTGATGTGGATCGTGTGGCCAGCCTTTCTGGTGGCCTGCGTGCTGGAGGCCCTGGTGTTTGCCATGGTGGATCCTCAAGATTTGCACTGGTTTGGCGAGCCGGTTCAGGTGTCCAGAGCCGGTTTCTACTCACTGGCTTTCCTGGTGTTTTGGATCACTGCCATGGTGTCCAGTGCATTGACCACCTTGTTGGCCATGCCGTCGCGCGAAGTCAACCGCACGCCCTAGGCCGCCCGGCGCGCCAAGCGACTACTCGTTCATGGCTTTGGAAATTTCCTGCCCAAGTTCGATCACCGCCAGCGCGTAATAACTGCTCCAGTTGTACCGGGTGATGGCGTAAAAGTTCTCCGTGCCAGCCACATAAATCGGATCCCGGTCTCCGTCTTGCAGCTCCACCAACGCTAATGGGCCTTGGTGTGACAGTGCTGCGCCACTGAGCACTGCGCCTTGGGCGGTAAACCGTTCCACACTGAACGTTGGCAAAATGTCCGGCGCCAGCAAGGCCTTCATGTCGACGGTTTGTGGGTTGAATCCCACCGGGTAGTGGGTTGGCATTCCAGGCTGCCAGTTGAAGGCCTTGAAGTAATAGGCCACCGACCCGATCACGTCGGCGGCGCTATTGAACAAGTCAATGCGGCCATCGCCATCAAAATCGACAGCGTATTTCAACCAGCTAGAGGGCATGAACTGCGGCATGCCCATGGCGCCCGCAAAGCTGCCACGCAATGACAGCGGGTCCAGGGAGCCACGAGAGGTCAAGCTAAATAGCTGGGATAGTTCGGATTTGAAAAATTCACTGCGGGCCGCGGCTCTGGGATGGGTGGTGGGAAAGTCAAATGCCAGGGTCGCCAAGGCGTCGATGACTCGAAAATTACCCACTTGCTGACCGTAAATCGACTCAACCCCGATGATGCCCACAATCACCTCAGCCGGAACGCCGGTTTCACGCTCCGCCCGGGCCAAGGTCTCCCGGTTGTCTTTCCAAAACCGCACGCCTGCCTGGATGCGGGTGGCATCAATGAAGCGGGAACGATAAACAGTCCAGTTCTTGCGAGTGCCCATTGGCGCAGGTTGAACGTATTTTGCGGCCAATGGCAGGTACCGGGCTTGTCCCAAAATACGCCGGACCCACTCGGACGGCAGGTTTTCACGGGCTGCGATGTCATCAGCAAAGCGCATCGCATCTTCCCGT
>JBBKVN010000256.1:0-5213 GCA_037968455.1 Rhodoferax sp. | reverse complement strand
AGCGCGATGGGGTCCTATGTGGAGGACATTTTCCGGCTGCTGGATGGGTGCGAGGTGGCCTGCGCCCCAGACGCCACGCCGGAACAGCGGGCAAACGTCTCACGCCTTCGGGCGGAGATTGATCTTGATTTTCTGAAAGAGGACATTCCCAACCTGATGCGTGAGTCGCTGGAGGGCATCACGCGTGTGAAGAAAATTGTGCAAGACCTGAAAGACTTCTCGCACGCGGACACCAACCTGGAGTGGCAGTGGGCCGACCTGCACAAGGGCATCGAGTCGACGATCAATATCGTGGCCAGCGAGGTCAAGTACAAGGCGGATGTGGTGCGTGAGTTCGGCACCTTGCCAACCATTGAGTGTTTGCCCACCCAGCTCAATCAGGTCTTCATGAACCTGCTCGTCAATGCGGCGCACGCCATGGGGGATGCTCGCGGCACCATCACCATTCGAACCGGAACCGAAGGCGAGTCTGTTTGGCTGGAGTTCTCCGACAACGGCAGTGGCATCCCCCCGGAGGTTCAGGCCCGCATATTTGATCCGTTCTTCACTACCAAACCCATTGGCAAGGGGACCGGATTGGGCTTGTCGCTTGCCTATGGCATCATCCAAAAACACAAGGGGACGATCACCCTGGACAGTGCGCCGGGGCGTGGGACAACGTTTCGCATTGTTCTGCCGATCGCCCACATCCCAAGCGAATCGGAGTGATTTTTTATTGCCGACGCAAGCGCTGAATCACTGCTTTTTCTCCATGGTCGGCGGAACGAGTCCGCTCGCTCTCAGCTTCTCAAAAGCGGACTTGGTTTTTAGCACAATGGCGTCGGGCGTTGTGTTGCTATAGGCCATGTAGAGCCCGATCGACAAGTCTTCCAGGGTGAAAATTTTTTCCAGATTGTCACAGGAGACTAGGGTTTCCTTGCAAAGATAAGTGACGTCGTCATCCGGCATTGGCAACAGGTCAACTTGACCACTCAATAAGCGTCGAAAATTCTCTTCTTGTTGGGCGGCGACAACCAGCCGCGTGAAGCCCGCCTTTTTGAGGTAGTTATAGCGAACGTCGTCCCGTATCACGCCAATGGAAAAAGCCTTGGCGTCTTCCAAGTGGGCCACCTTGATCGCCCGGGTTTTGAGTTTGTAGAGGTGGTAGCGAACCTTCATGATCTCGCCAGCCCATTTGAACCGTAATTCGCGCTCCGGTGTTCGCGCGATCAAGTAGATCAAGACGTTGGGGTCCTTCAGTGCCATGTCATAGGATCGGGCCCAAGGGTACAGATGGAGCTGGTAGTCAGTGAGGCCCGCCTCTTTCAGGGCTAACTCAACCACCGCCGTCGCCGATCCAACGACCTTGTCGCCTTTAAGGTAACTGTAGGATGTGTTTTCTGTAACGACACGAATGCTCTGTGCCCAAGTGCTGGGCACGAGTAGCAAAGCCATCACCAATAGGATTGTTTTCGTGCTCATGCGGCCGCCTTCGGCTCGTGCTGCTTACTCGGATTCATCGCGTGCGCCACTCGGTCTCGCCCCCCCGCTTTGGCTCGGTATAGAGCTTGGTCTGATCGCTGGAACAAAGTGTCGAAATTGTCAGCTTCGTCAGAGCGATCTCCTTCGATCGCCGCCACGCCAATGCTCAGCGTGACGTGGCCCGCAGCGGTGGAGGCCGCATGGGCAATCCCCAAGTTAGCCACCGCCGCACGAAAACCCTCCGCTAGCGTCAATGCTGTTTCCAGCGACGTGGCCGGCAGCAAAATGGCAAACTCCTCACCGCCGATGCGTGCCACGGTGTCGCCTGCTCGGCGGATGCAGCTGCGCAGACTCTCCGCGACGGCGCACAGGCAGCGATCGCCCATGGCATGCCCATAGGTGTCGTTGTAACCTTTGAAAAAATCGATGTCACAAATCAGCAGGGCCAAGGCCTGGCCGCTTCGAGTGGCGCGCCTGAATTCAATCTCCTTGGTTTCGTCAAAATTGCGGCGGTTGGGCAGCCCGGTTAGAGGGTCAGTGCGGACGAGGCTCTCCAGCCGGTGGTTGGCCGCCTGCAATTCAAGCTGCGCTTGATTGATGTCCGTTTGCTGCGCTTTGTTCCGCGAGCTTTGTACCAGCATTTGAGTGGTCATGGCGAGCAAGGCCAACTCGTCGGGGCGCCAACATGGGACCACCACACGCTTACCAAAAACAAGTAGGCCAAACCGCTCATCTGTGCCCTGCAGCATCGCCAAGGCAATGGCCTCCAGCCCCCAGGGTGCAAACAAGGCCGACTCCTTTTCGGTGATGGTGCCGGCCAATTCGGCAAGAGAGGGAAATGTGGCGAGATCCTCGCGCCCCAGCAGGGCTAGCAAACAGGGGGAGTCCGCCATCCAAAATGCGCTGGCAGGGTTGGGGGCGGTCGCATCGTCGTGCCACGCCAGATACTGCTGAAAACCCAACCCATCCTGGCTGACAACGTACCAAATTGCATCACGGGCGTCTAGGCTCTTGGCTACATCCCGCAGGCATTCGAGGTTGTATTGATCGAGCTCGGCCAACGGGGCATGAATAAGGCGATTGGACATGATCAGCACGGCTTTTTGCGCTTGCGCAAGGGCTTCGAGCTCGGCCGTTCGGTCCTGAACCAGTACGGCCAGTTGATCGCGGTGCAGTGCCAACTCCCGTTCAGCCCGATGCTGCTTCGTCAGATAATCGCCTAGGCTTTCCTGCAACTGATTGACGCCACCGACCAGCAAGGTGAGTTCGTCCCGGTGGGTCGGCTTTCGCTCAAGCGACAGCGGGCGTCCCAGGGTTGAAGGGGTCAACTGCCCCAGGTGCTGTGCAATGCGCTGCACGTGAATCGTCACCTGACGCGTAAACATCAGCATGATTAATCCGGCCAGCATCAAGGATTGAATGACCTGGGTGATCACAATGGCAATGAATTCGGACCGCAACCGAGCCCTAAGCAAGCGCTCGTCGCCATAGAGCGAAAGTTCACCCACGGTCTCGATCAACCCGGGGTAAGGGGAGTACACCAATTGGGTGCTTCTTGCTGGCGCACGACTGGATGGGGACCAATCAATTTGACTCCGTTGCATAACCTCCGGAATCCGCCCGGTTGACGAAATAGCGAGCACGACCTGCCCAACAACGGGCGCCTTGAGGGTGCCGTCCAAATGCGCCTTTAGGGACTCTCGGTCCACTTCCCAGATCGCCTTGGCCAAGGACTCCTTGTAGACCTGCTCAATCTGAGCCAACTCGGCGGCCATTTTGGCGACACCGGATTGCCAGGCCGCCCATGTCAGAACGGCGCTCGCAATCACCGTGAACACGGCGCAAAACCCCAGCGTGGCCAACACCAGTTTTCCGCCCAGTCCACCCGTGCGCATGACCCCGGCAGGAATTAAAACCATTTGGTTTTCAAAGCATCAAAGGTGCCGTTCGACTTGATGCGGTTCAATCCGGCGCGAAACTGATCGACGATCGCGTCGGGGGTTTTTAGACCGAAAGCCATGTAGTAGCCCTCACTGCCCAAGCCTGGCACCTGAAATGCTTTTGCTAACACCTTGCCAGGGTCGTCCCCCGCACGGCGGACCAAATCATATGCCGTCAGCTCCGGCATGATCCAGAGGTCAATACGGCCCAACTTGAGCTTTTCATAGTTCAACTCATATTTGACACTGGATTGGAGGTCTCGTCCTTTGACGAAGCCATTGGCCACCAAAAACTGCTCGCCAACGTCTTCGTTGACGGTGCCGATTTGGTACTTTCTGGCTTCGTCCAACTTCGCCATGTTGATGTCACGCCCGCTCAGAGAGAAAAGAAAATAGTCCGTCGGCGCGATCACGCCCACCCATTTGAATAGTTTTTCACGACTGGCGGTGCGCGCAATCGAATAGATCAGCGTGTTCGGCCTGCTTTGAGCTGTCTCGTAAGCGCGTGCCCAGGGCATGGATTGAAAATCGCCTTCCACCTTGATTTCCTTGAGCACCGCTTGAACGACCTCTGTGCTAAATCCGGATATTTTGTTTTGCTGCGTAAAGTTATACGGCGGGAACTCTTCTGTAAGTACCCTGATCGATTCGGCCAAGGCCACCGAATTGAGACCCATGGCGAATCCCCACACCAGCAACGCTGGCAGCGTCCTTCGCCCAGCGGCCAGTAGGAGGTTGAAAATCATGGACGGCAGTATGGCTGACAACAAATGTTGGGTCAACGAACTTTGCTGACTTGTTGTTTTTGCCATTGTTTGACGAAGGTCAGCGAACCGTTTGCATCGCCGTCTGGGCCGCGCACAAGTGACACAGATGAAGACAACTCTTGTGCAGACTCCGTCGTTGATGTGACCGGATCGTGCGGTGCACTAGGCGCCGCTTCTGAGTGCCGGAATGACCTGAAAGACTGTCAATGGAATTCTCTTATTCTCCGCCGGTACAGGCCCTGTGCCAGCGCCTTGAAGATTTTGTAACCCGCTACGTGCTGCCCTATAACGCGGCCTGGCACCAGTCTGTCGCGCAAGGGGTGTATCCGCCGCCGTTTATGGAGGACCTCAAAGCCTTGGCCCGGGCAGAGGGTTTGTGGAACCTGTTTTTGCCCAGCCTGCGCGCACCGCAACCGGGTCACAGGCTGAGCAATCTGGCCTATGCGCCGCTGGCTGAGGTGATGGGGCGGTTGCCGTGGTGCGCGGAGGTTTTCAACTGCAGTGCGCCTGACACCGGCAATATGGAGTTGCTGCAGCTGTTTGCGACGCCAGCACAGAACGAGCAGTGGTTGCAGCCTTTGTTGGAGGGCCGCATTCGCTCGGCCTTTGCGATGTCTGAACCGGACGTTGCCTCATCCGACCCCACCAATTTGCAGACCTGCCTGCGCCACGAGGGCGAGATGCTGGTGCTGAATGGCCGCAAGTGGTTCATCACCGGCGCAGCCCACCCCAACTGCCAATTGCTGATCGTGATGTGTCGCAACGACGGGGACGAAACGACCCAGCACGCCCGGCACAGCATGGTGCTGGTGCCCATGAACACGCCGGGCGTCACGGTGGTTCGCAACATTCCTATCATGCAGCACCAGTCGCCGGAGGGGCATTGCGAAATCACCTTTTCGCAGGTGCGCGTTCCGGCAGCGAACCTGCTGGGTACGGAGGGTGCTGGCTTCGCCATGGCCCAAGCCCGGTTGGGGCCGGGGCGTATTCACCACTGCATGCGCACCATAGGCCAGTGTGAATTGGCTTTGAGCATGATGTGTGA
>JBBKVN010000255.1:0-3069 GCA_037968455.1 Rhodoferax sp. | reverse complement strand
AGGCTGCGAATTTCCAGCGTTTCTTCGCGCTCCTTGCCACCACGACCAATGCCTTCAATCCTCACACTGCGGGTGTAAGCGACCGCGCCAGCCAGCGTGTCTTTGTCTTCCAGACCAATCAGCATCAAACCACGACCACCGTTGGTCATGGTTTTCATTTCGGTGATCTCAAAGGTCAAAATGCGTCCGCCGGTGGAAGCACACGCCACATGGGTGGCGGGCACCACTGGGCTGGAGCCAGCCAGATTGGCCACCACGGAGGGCGCACACAGGGTTTCGCCTTCATTGCAAGTCATATAGGCCTTGCCGGCTTTGTTGCGCGCCATCATGTTCTCCACCGAGGCCATGAAACCATAACCGCCGGAGCTGCTTAAGAGCAGCGTGGCGGTGGCTGGGCCGGCGAAATAGTAAGCAGGCTGAGTGCCCGTTTCCAGGTCGATGAGGGTGGTGATGGGTTGACCGTCACCTCGCGCGCCAGGCAGCAGCGCCACCGCCACGGTGTAAATGCGGCCGTTGTTGCCAAAGACCAGCAAGGTGTCCACCGAGCGGCACTCAAAAGTGCCATACAGACTGTCACCGGGCTTGAAGGTGTATTCGGTGGGTGCCGAGGCGTTGCCTGCCTTGTCGCGGGCCCAGCCCTTTTGCGCGCGGACCCAGCCTTTTTGACTCACCACCACGGTGACCGGTTCGTCCACCACCTTGATCTCCAGCACGGCTTTTTTCTCGGCCTGAATCAGGGTGCGGCGGGGATCGGCAAAGGTTTTGGCGTCGGTCTCGATCTCTTTGATCATCAGACGGCGCAAGGCTGTGGGGTTGCCCAGAATTTCTTCCAGCTTTTTTTGCTCGTCGCGCAGGCCAGACAGCTCTTGCTCGATCTTGATGGCCTCCAGCCGGGCCAATTGGCGCAGCCGGATTTCCAGAATGTCTTCGGCCTGGCGCTCAGACAGGTTGAAGCGGGCAATGAGTGCGGCTTTAGGGTCGTCCGATTGGCGAATGATGGCAATCACTTCGTCAATATTGAGCAGCACGAGTTGGCGCCCTTCCAGAATATGGATGCGGTCCAACACCTTGTTCAGACGGTGGCGGGAACGGCGCTCAATGGTGATCTGGCGGAACTCGATCCACTCGGTCAGCATCTGGCGCAAGGACTTTTGCGTGGGCCTGCCGTCAATGCCAATCATGGTGAGGTTGATGGGCGAAGACGTTTCCAGGCTGGTGTGGGCCAGCAAGGTCGTGATCAGCTCCTGCTGTTGAATGCGGCTGGTCTTGGGCTCGCACACCAAACGCACCGCCGCGTCTTTGCTGGACTCGTCGCGAACCACGTCCAGCACCGAGAGCAAGGTCGCTTTCAGTTGGGTTTGATCCAGCGTGAGCGCCTTTTTCCCCGTCTTGATCTTGGGGTTGCTCAGCTCCTCAATTTCTTCCAGCACCCGCTGGGTGCTGACGCCGGGCGGCAACTCGGTGACTACCAGCTGCCACTGGCCGCGGGCCAGCTCTTCAATCTTCCAGCGCGCACGGCACTTTAGAGAGCCGCGCCCGGTGCGATAGGCCTCGTTGATATCACCCGCCGAACTGATGATCTGGCCACCGCCGGGGTAGTCCGGGCCGGGCACCAGCGCAAACAAGGCATCGTCCGCCAACTGCGGTGTCTTGATCAAGGCCATGCAAGCATCGGCAATTTCACGCAGATTGTGGCTGGGGATCTCGGTTGCCAAACCCACGGCAATGCCGCTGGCGCCATTCAGCAAAGAGAACGGCAGGCGGGCCGGCAACTGGCGGGGCTCTTCGGTGGAGCCGTCGTAATTGGGGGTGAAATCAACCGTGCCTTCGTCAATCTCGTCGAGCAACAAGCTGGTGATTTTGGCCAGACGCGCTTCGGTGTACCGCATGGCGGCAGCACCGTCGCCGTCGCGGGAGCCGAAGTTGCCCTGACCGTCAATCAGCGGGTAGCGCTGGCTAAAGTCCTGCGCCATGCGAACCAGTGCGTCATACGCCGCTTGGTCACCGTGCGGGTGAAAACGACCCAGCACGTCACCCACCACACGCGCGCACTTGACCGGGCGGGCACCCGTGTTGCCATTGGCGCCCCCAAAGCCCAGGCCCATGCGCGACATGGAGTACAAAATGCGGCGCTGGACCGGCTTTTGCCCATCACAAACATCAGGCAAGGCCCGGCCCTTGACCACGCTCAGGGCGTACTCCAAATAGGCGCGCTGGGCGTAGTTGGCCAGGTTCAACTCGTCGTCGCCCTCAGGTTGGGGCGCAGGGGGGAATTCCAGGGTGGATTGATCGCTCATTGAATCTCGTCTGTCTCAATTGGGGAGGTTGAATTCGCGGGCGTCTGTGACGCCCGCGAATTCATGTTGGAACGGCCAGCGGCGCCACCGGGCAATACCATGCGCACACGGTTGGGCGGGTTAGCCTGAAAAGCGGTCATCAAAGGTGGCTTGAGCACGGCGTAAAGCGCCATGACGGTTTTGACGTAGCGCTGAGTTTCTTTGTAATTGGGGATTTGGTTGCCCGCCCGCTGCACGGCGCCTTCGCCGGCGTTGTAGGCGGCCAATGCCAACTCAATTTGACCCGGAAACAGGTTAAGCAGGTACCGCAAATAGCGGCTTCCCGTCTCGATGTTCAAGCCCGGGTTGGTCAACTTTTGGGCCACTGATCGCTTCTTGTCGCCTTTGACGCCAAACCGCGATGCGGTGGCTGGCATGAGTTGCATCAAGCCGGTGGCGCCGCGGGGTGACACGGCGCTGGCGTCGAAACCGGACTCGGTGGCAATGATGGCCTGCAGCAACTCGTAGTCGATTTCATGCGCCGCAGCCGCTTCCCGCAAATGGTGCTTGACGGCTTTGTAAGCGGGGAAGATATCGAAAAAGGCCAGCATTTTGGACAAAGCGGGTGGCGTTGGCTCCACCGGGGGAGCTAACGCTGTATCCACCACCGTGTCGCCCTGTGCATAGAGCTCATAGCGGTCATCCAGACGGTCGGCTGCGAAATGGGCCATGCCTTTGGCATCGACATAAGCCCACACATCCGCGCGAGCAGGGGCTATCAAAATAGATAGCA
>JBBKVN010000254.1:0-10240 GCA_037968455.1 Rhodoferax sp. | reverse complement strand
GACGGGCGCATCTCCAATCTCAAGTTGGCGGAAACCGTATCGCTGTCCCCAACCGCCGTGCTGGCGCGGGTGCAGCGGCTGACCAAAGACGGATTTATCCTGGGGTACGAGGCGCGATTGAACCCGCTCAAACTCGGCG
The DNA here is from genome assembly GCA_037968455.1 of Rhodoferax sp. GTDB lineage: Bacteria > Pseudomonadota > Gammaproteobacteria > Burkholderiales > Burkholderiaceae_C > Rhodoferax. Next base: position 10,101 of record JBBKVN010000254.1, on the reverse strand, counting down.
CCGGTTTGATGGTGTTTGTGGAGGTGCTGCTGGACCGCACCACGCCCAATGTGTTCGACGCCTTCAAGGCGGCGGCCCAGGTGCGCCCCGAAATCATGGAGTGCCACATGGTGGCAGGTGGCTTTGATTACCTGCTGAAAACACGCATGTCGGACATGACCGCTTACCGCGATTTTGCGGGCACTGTACTCTGGCAATTGCCCGGCGTGCGAGAGACCCGAACTTATGCGGTCATGGAAGAGGTCAAAAACTCTACCCGATTGCCGCTGCGCTGACAGACCGCTATCCACTGGCAACCCGCGGCAGGTCTTGCCGCAGGCCGCCACCTTGCGCACAATCAACCCTCCACTTTTTGGGGAGTCACCATGAAACCACGTCACCACCTCCTGCTCACCCTTGCCCTGACGGGAGGCGCCTTGAGCGTTTCCGCGCAGACCATGAAACCAGGCCTGTGGGAAATCAAGAGCAATATGAGCACCGGCTCGGGTGAACTGGAAAAGGCCATGGCCATGGCGCAAAAGGAAATGGCAAAAATGCCGGCCGACCAGCGCAAGATGATGGAAGACCTGATGGCCAAACAAGGCATCGGCATGAGCGTCGGCTCAGGCACCCCTACCCTCAAGGTCTGCATGACCAAAGAAATGATCGAGCGCAATGACCTGACCGCGCAGCAAGGTGACTGCCAACACACCGTGCTCCCTCGCACGGGCAACACCATGAAATTTTCATTTGTGTGCAGCAATCCCCCCTCTAGCGGAGAAGGCCAGGCCACTTTTGAGAGCCCCGAGGCCTACACCGTGAAAATGAACATCAAAACCCAGGCCAAGGGGAAGACAGAAACCATGATCATGGACGCGCGCGGCAAGTTTCTGACCAGCGAGTGTGGCAATGTCAAGCCCATCGCAGCGCCCCAGAAATAACCTTCGACTTAAGTACGGTTAAAACTCATCCAAGCAGCCCATTCCAGACGGATTGGAACGGGAGAAGCGTCTGCGCCTCACTCAGAGCACAATGCGGCCACTATGACTTTGAACACACCCTCCAGGCACGCTCCGCGTGCCATGCACGCCAGTTGGCTTCTGGTGATTGCCAGCGTCTGGATGGCGACGGTCGGCAATGTCGCGCTCTGGCAGCAGTTGGCGAGCCTGCCCGAACTCAACAACGGACGCGGCGTGGCCTTTGCGATTGGCTTTGCAGCCTTGATTGCCGTGACTCTGGCGGCGCTGCTCAGTCTTTTTGCCTGGCGCTGGACACTCAAACCGGTGCTCACCATTCTGCTCTTGGCAGCTGCGGCAGGTGCCTATTTCATGATGGCTTATGGCATTGTGGTGGACGATACCATGATGGTCAACGTGCTACAAACCGACCCCCGAGAAACCGGAAATCTGCTGAATTGGCGCCTGTTTGCCACCCTTGTAGTCCTGGGTGCTCTGCCGGCGCTCTGGCTTTGGCGAACACCAGTGAAGCGCCTCGGTGTGGGTCGTCAATTGCTGACCAACGCGCTGACGTTCATTGCCTCGCTGACCTTGCTCGGTGGTATTTCGATGCTGATTTTTCAGGATTTTTCGTCCGTCATGCGCAATCACACACTGGTGCGCTACCAGATCAACCCACTGAACACGCTCTATGCGCTGGGCGTCGTGGCTGCCAAGCCTTTTCAACGGGACGAATCAATCACCCTGCCCATCGGCGAGGACGCCCGTCTGGTGGCGGCACCCGTTAATCCCGGCAAGCCGCCACTTTTGGTACTGATGCTGGGAGAAACGGCCCGAGCGAGTTCTTTTTCACTCAATGGATACGCGCGCCCCACCAACCCGGAACTGGCGGCTTTGGATGTCTTGAGTCAGCGAAACGCCTGGTCCTGCGGCACCAACACAGCGGCATCTTTACCCTGCATGTTTTCCCATATGGGGCGCAGCGAATTCGAGGGTCGCGCCGCCAACTACGAATCCCTGCTGGATGTACTGCAACGCGCGGGGCTGGCCGTGCTATGGATTGACAACCAGTCGGGCTGCAAAGGAGTGTGTGACCGTGTTCCCAACGTCACCACCGCCGACTTGGACGCGGCGGACCTGTGCGGACCCGATGGGTGTTTTGACGAAATCATGCTTCGCGGCGTGGAAGAACGTATCGCGGCTTTGCCGGCCGACCGCCGCGCCAAGGGCGTGGTGCTGATTTTTCACCAGATGGGCAGTCACGGCCCCGCTTACTACAAGTACTCGCCCGCCGCGACCAAGAAATTCCAGCCTGAATGCCAAAGCAACGCATTACAGGAATGCAGTCGGGAGCAAATCATCAATGCCTATGACAACACCATTGCCTACACGGATCACTTTTTGGCCTCAACCATCCATTGGCTAAAACAATCAGAAAAAACATCGGCCACGGCCCTGATTTATCTCTCGGATCACGGGGAGTCATTGGGCGAGAACAATCTGTTTTTGCACGGCCTGCCCTACGCCATCGCGCCCGACAACCAAAAGCGCGTGCCGTGGATCACCTGGTTTTCACCATCCTTTGAGCGACTGAATGGCATTTCACGAGAATGCCTGAAAAAGAATCTCGACACGGCAATATCACACGACAACTACTTTCACTCCGTGCTAGGCCTGCTGGGCATACAGACCCAGATCTACAAGAAGGCTCTGGACATCTATGCCAACTGCAGCCGCGCCTGAACCCCTCACTGTCTTGGGTTGGGCCGATCACCAAAGATGGCAGTCCCCACCCGCACCATGGTGCTGCCCGACTGGATTGCAGCTTCCAGATCGGCGCTCATCCCCATCGACAGGGTGTCAAGGCACAGCCCCTCCCTATTTAATGCATCAAATAGGGCCTTAGCCCTCATAAATAAGGCGCAAGTCGCTACAAAATCAGGAGCAGGCTCAGGAATGCACATGAGGCCCCGCAGGCGCAAGTTGGGCAACTGCGAAACTTGTCTGGCCAGCGCGAGCGCCGCATCAGGCGCCACGCCCGACTTGGTAGCGCCACCGTCGACGTTGACCTGAATACACACCTGAAGCGGTGCCCGCCCCGCAGGCCGCTGCTCACTCAGGCGCTGGGCGATTTTGATACGGTCCACGGTGTGCACCCAGTCAAAATTCTCAGCCACCAGCCGTGTTTTATTGCTTTGAATCGGGCCAATGCAATGCCACTCTATCGGCAGGTTCCGCAACGCCGCAATTTTCTCCACGCCCTCCTGGATGTAGTTCTCGCCAAATATCCGTTGCCCCGCGCGAAAGGCCTCTTCAACGGTAGCCGCTGGATAGGTCTTTGACACCGCCAGCAAACCGACATCATCCGGCGGGCGAGTGGACTCACGGCAGGCGGCCTCGATGCGGCCGCGAACTCCTTGTAGCTTGTTCTCAATCATGGTCATAATTGCCGCAAGCGTAACAAAGGACAGGGAGCTTTCGTGGACATCACTCAATTGCTGGCATTCAGCGTCAAAAACAAGGCGTCTGACTTGCACCTTTCGGCAGGTTTGCCACCGATGATCCGTGTGCATGGCGACGTGCGACGCATCAATGTGGAGCCGCTGGACAGCAAACAGGTTCATGCCATGGTGTACGACATCATGAGCGACGGGCAGCGCAAGCTCTTTGAGGAATTTCTGGAGATTGACTTCTCCTTCGAGATTGAGGGACTGGCCCGCTTTCGGGTGAATGCCTTCAACCACCAGCGCGGACCCGGCGCCGTGTTCCGGACCATTCCAAGCAAAATTTTGACGCTGGAGCAGCTCAACGCCCCAAAAATCTTTGCCGACTTGGCGCTCAAGCCCCGTGGTCTGGTGCTGGTTACCGGCCCCACCGGCTCCGGCAAGTCCACCACGCTGGCGGCCATGGTCAACTTTTTGAACGAAACCGAATTTGGCCACATCCTCACGGTCGAAGACCCGATTGAGTTCGTTCACGAGTCCAAAAAATGCTTGGTGAATCAACGCGAGGTCGGCCCACACACCTTGAGTTTCGCCGCCGCCCTGCGCTCTGCCCTGCGGGAAGACCCGGACGCCATTCTGGTGGGCGAGATGCGTGACTTGGAAACCATTCGCCTAGCCATGACGGCTGCCGAGACCGGGCACTTGGTGTTTGGCACCCTGCACACCTCCAGCGCGGCCAAAACCATTGACAGGATCATTGACGTGTTTCCAGCCTCTGAGAAGGAAATGGTTCGCGCCATGTTGTCTGAGTCCTTGCAGGCGGTTATTTCCCAAACCCTGTGCAAAACCAAAGACGGCCAAGGTCGCGTGGCGGCCCACGAAATCATGCTGGGCACCAGCGCCATTCGCAATTTGATTCGTGAAGCCAAAGTGGCCCAAATGTATTCCAGCATCCAAACCGGCAACAGCGTCGGGATGCAAACGCTGGACCAAAACTTGAGCGACCTGGTCAAGCGCAACATCATCAGCCCCGCCGAAGCCCGCGCCAAGGCGAAGATTCCCGAGAACTTTCCCGGATAAGCCACCGACCACGCCAGGAGTCACTCATGAAAGGCATTCTCGAGTTCTTGCGACTGCGGCTCACACCGGAACGCAACGAGCAGGAGTCAGACTCAGTACTGTTTACCACGGCCTTTGCAGGCTTTGGCGTGAACGCCACGCTGCTCATCCCTTGGGAGGCCCGCGCCGTGGAAATTGGCGCGACCCGCATGAAACCTGGCCGAGGTACCAAATTGCTGCAGAGCTTGTGGGCCAAAGACAAGTTCATGCATCATTTGGACAATGAGTCGATCGCGCGTATGGAGGCCTATTTCGATTTCGCCACGGTGCCGTCCAACCGGGACATCATTCGCCAAGACGAATATGGCAACTTCATGGTGGTGCTGCTGTCCGGCAGCATCGCTGTTGACCGCATGCAACCTTGGGGGGCACGCTTGCGCCTGGCCGAAGCAGTGCCCGGAGAAATATTGGGTGAGATGTCGCTCCTGGACAGCGGCAATCGATTTTCCGCCTGCACTGCGCTGAGCGAGTGCGAGGTGGCGGTCATTGGCGCGCAGGCCCTGGACGAGATGCTGTCCGCCGACCCGCTGTTGGCGGCCAACCTCATTGCGCTTCTGGCTCGCAAACTATCGCTTCGCCTGCGTGTGGTCAGCGCCCGCCTCACCGATCAAACATAACAAACAAAAATCAGGGATAAACAACACAATGGAACGCGACCAAGCCACCAAATTCATCAACGACCTGCTTAAGCTGATGGTCAGTCGCAATGGCAGCGACCTGTTCCTCACCGCAGACTTCCCGCCTGCGGTCAAGGTCGACGGCAAGATCACCAAAGTGTCGGCCCAGCCGCTCAATGCGGTGCACACCATGTCACTGGCACGCTCGGTCATGAGTGACAAGCAGGTCGCCGAGTTTGAGCGCACCAAGGAATGCAACTTTGCCATTGCACCTTCCGGCATTGGCCGGTTTCGGGTGAATGCATTCATCCAACAAGGCAAGGTAGGCATGGTGCTTCGCGTGATCCCGCTCAAGCTGCCCTCCATTGATGGACTGGGTATTCCCCAGGTTTTAAAAGACGTGGCCATGGCCAAGCGGGGCTTGTGCATTCTGGTGGGTGCCACCGGCTCTGGCAAATCCACCTCGCTGGCCGCCATGGTGGACTGGCGCAATGACAACTCCTTTGGCCACATCATCACCATTGAGGATCCGATCGAGTTTGTGCACATGCACAAGAACTGCGTCGTCACCCAGCGTGAAGTGGGGCTGGACACCGACAGTTGGGGTGCGGCCTTGAAAAACACACTGCGTCAGGCTCCCGACGTGATCTTGATGGGCGAGATTCGCGACCGTGAAACCATGGAGCACGCGGTCGCCTTCGCAGAAACCGGCCATTTGTGCCTGGCCACGCTGCACGCCAATAGCGCGAACCAGGCGCTAGACCGCATCATCAACTTTTTCCCGGAAGAGCGACGCTCCCAGTTGCTGATGGACTTGTCACTCAACCTGAAGGCCATGGTGTCACAACGCCTGATCCCCAAACAAGATGGAAAGGGGCGCACTGCCGTCGTTGAAATCATGCTGAATACGCCTTTGATTTCCGATCTGATCTTCAAAGGCGAGGTCACCGAGATCAAAGCGATCATGAAGAAAAGCCGAAACCTCGGTATGCAAACCTTTGATCAGGCCTTGTATGACGCCTATGAGGGCAACACGATCACTTACGAAGACGCGCTTCGCAACGCGGACTCACTCAATGATTTGCGCCTGCAAATCAAACTCAACAGTCAACGCGGAAAAGTCCAGCACCCCAGTTCTGACACGGACAGCTTTGCTATCGTATGAAAAAAACCAATCTCGCCGACAAGCTCTACACCCCCGTCACCCCGAAACGAGTGGCCTTTCTGGGTCTTGGCGTCATGGGCGCCCCCATGGCAGCTCATCTTGCAAAAGCAGGGCATCAAGTCACTGTCTACAACCGAACCACATCAAAATCAGTAGCATGGTGCGCTGCGTTCACGGGCGCCAGTGGGTCAAAACATGCCGAAACACCTCGACTCGCTGCCACGGACGCGGACATCATTTTTTGCTGCGTCGGCAACGACGATGACTTGCGCAGTGTGACCCTTGGCGCCGACGGCGCCTTTGCAGGCATGGAGCCGGGGGCTGTTTTTGTGGACCACACGACGGCATCTGCCAGTGTGGCGCGCGAGTTGTATCAGACGGCCAAAAACCTGGGGCTGCAATTCATAGACGCGCCCGTTTCCGGCGGTCAGGCTGGCGCCGAAAACGGTTTGCTGACGGTGATGTGCGGCGGCGACCAGGCCGCATTCGATGTCGTGCAACCCGTGGCCATGGCATTTTCTCGCGCCTTCACCCGCTTGGGTGAGAGTGGTGCTGGCCAACTCGCCAAAATGGTCAATCAAATCTGCATTGCGGGCTTGGTGCAAGGCCTCAGTGAAGCCATTGCCTTTGGTCAACAGGCCGGCTTGGATATGAGCCAGGTACTCGACGTGATTGGCAAAGGTGCGGCGCAAAGTTGGCAACTCGACAACCGCGGAAAAACCATGGTGGCCGACCAATTCGAATTTGGATTTGCTGTGGACTGGATGCGAAAAGACCTTGGACTGGTGCTGGAAGAAGCCAAGCGCAACGGTGCCCGACTGCCTGTGACCGCACTGGTTGACCAGTTTTACGCCGATGTCCAGCACATGGGTGGCCAGCGCTGGGACACGTCCAGCCTGATCAAACGGTTGCGGTAGCACCCAAGGGGTCTGCGCCGATCCCTGATCGGCTCTGGACCCGCTTATTGAGGAGGGGTCGGTGCAGGCGTCGACCCGACACCCAAACTCCCCAACTCATCCTCGCTGATGATCTCCAGCACGCGGACGACCTTTTGCACACCGCCAGTGCCTCGGGCTATATCGGTCGCGCGCGCGGCCTCTCGCGGGGTAACGCGACCCATCAAATAGACTGTCCCGCGTTCGGTAACGACCTTGAAGGCATTGGCAAAAAGGTCTTTCGCATCCAGCAGGCTGGCTTTGATTTTGCCGGTGACCAGCGTGTCTGAAGTCCGTTGAGTCAGCGAGGCGTTGCCCAGCACATCCAGTTCATTGACGATGGAGCGAACGTTCTCGACCCGAGCGACCACTTGCTCAACCAGTTGTTTGTCCTGTGCAGTGGGTACTTCGCCCGTCAACAGGACCTGTCGGTTGTAGCTCGTGACACTCACGCGAACACGCTCACCGAGGTTGTCGCGAATTCGACTGCCCGAACGCAACTCAATCCCCTCGTCTTCCACCTGCGAGCCAGAGGTCCGGCGATCAGTGGCCATCATGCCGCCGACCAGCGCTCCGCCCAACACCAGCGGTGCACACGCACTCAGCGCGCCTGCCAGACTGACCACCGCCAGCACCAAAGCAACACGTTTCTGCACAAAGAATTTCATAATTGACTTTCCTGATCACCAAGCAACTGGGCGTCTACGGCATCACAAATGCAGTGCAGCGCAAGAATATGCACCTCTTGAACCCGAGCTGTTCGCTCATGCGGCACGCAGATATGAACGTCGGTGTCTCGCAAGGCCTGCATCATCTTGCCGCCGCCGCGCCCCGTCAGTCCCACCACCACCATCTCACGTTCGTGGGCCGCCTCAATCGCGGCCAACACGTTGGCGGAGTTACCGCTGGTTGAAATTGCCAGCAAGACGTCCCCTGGCTGGCCCAAGGCCCGAACCTGGCGTGAAAAAATCACGTTGAAGTCGTAATCATTGGCGATGGCGGTAATGATGGAACTGTCCGTCGTCAGTGCAATGGCCGCCAGTTCGGGGCGCTCACGTTCATAGCGGCCCACAAATTCCGCCGAGAAATGCTGGGCGTCGGCGGCTGAACCGCCGTTGCCGCAGGCCAGCACCTTGCCGCCCCCGGTGACACAGGTCAGCATGGCCTGCACAGCGGCGGCGATGGGTTTGCTCAAGACTTGCGCGGCCTGATATTTCAAGTCTGCGCTGTCGATAAAGTGTTGTTCAATTCGTTGCTCTAGCATGGTTGGATGATACCCGCCCGTCTACCCGGCTGTATTCACGACGTCTCAAAAGCCGCTCGCAGCCACTCAATCTTCCCCTGCTCCAGCAGCACGACATCAAAGCGGCACGGCGGCAACTCGCGAAACTGCATCAAATAGTGACGGGCGGCGAACACAATACGGCGCTGCTTGACCCCGCTCACACTGGCGGCCGCCCCACCATGGGAGGCATTTTTGCGTTGTCGCACCTCGACAAACACCACCGAGGCGTCAGGCGCGCGCATGATCAAGTCAATTTCGCCCCCACCTCGCCCGGGGGTCCGATAATTGCGCTCCAATAGCCGCAGTCCGGCCTGCTGGAGATGAAGCAGTGCCACGTCTTCTGCGGCGTCGCCAGCCTGTTTGCTGGTGCGTGCCTGGATGAACGCCTTGATTTGAGGGAAAACCATTGATTTCTACTTACGCCTCCGCCTTGAATGCCGCCCAAGATGCTGCAGGTGGGCAGAATTATCCGCCCGGCGCCTTGTACGTGGTGGCAACACCCATCGGCAACCTCGCGGACATCACTTTGCGCGCACTTCATGTGTTGAAGATCGCCGATGTTGTGGCCTGTGAAGACACTCGCCACACCCAAGCGATGCTTCGCGCCTATGGCATTGACAAGTCAGCATCACAGTTACTGGCCGTTCACCAGCACAACGAGGCAGAAGCGGCGCAGGCCGTGATCGGTCGCTTGCACCAAGGCCTTCGCGTGGCCTACGTGAGTGACGCGGGTACCCCTGCCATCAGTGACCCAGGGGCACGACTGGTGGCTGCTATTCGGGCTGTGGGTTTGCGAGCACTGCCTTTGCCTGGCGCGAGCAGTGTGACCACAGCCTTGAGCGTCGCAGGCATCACAGATGGAGGCGCTGAGCATGGCACCTTTGTCTTTGCTGGTTTTTTGCCCTCCAAGGCAAGCGAGCGCGTGACTGCGGTCGTCAGCTTGACCAGTGAGACCCGTGCGGTGGTGCTGCTCGAAGCGCCCCATCGAATAGAAGCGCTCGCCGGCGCCTTGACTGCCTTGGGAGAGCGCACACTGACTGTTGGGCGCGAGTTAACCAAACAGTTTGAGGATATTGCCAGCCTGGCCGCTCAGGACTTCCCCGCATGGTTGAAAGCCGACGCCAACCGCTGCCGCGGAGAGTTTGTGCTTGTACTGCACCCTGTCGCGGCGGTGGCGGAGGTCGGCCCCGAGCACCGCATTCTCAAGCTGTTGCTGGCGGAGTTGCCGCTGAAAACAGCGGTCAAACTCACGGCAGACATCACCGGGGCATCCCGCAACACGCTGTATGACACCGCACTGGCCTGGAAAAACGGCGCCCTCGAAGAATGAGCTGACCGAAGCTCGCACTCAATTCAGACAGCGCCCTCGACATGGGCGTGGCGCTTTTTCCCATTCAGGGCGTCCAACAGGGGCGGGCTGATTTGGTTCGCCGGCAGCACCTTCCCGCCTCGTGCCGCGGCAAACTGCGTGGCGGCTTCTGCACTTGAAAAAGCGGGCAAGTTGCCAGCCCGCATGGGACCGAGGGAGTTTGAACCACTCACGTAAAACGCGTGCTGCGCCGGTATCCACCCACCCTTCGCCGAATCACTCACAAACTCCG
>JBBKVN010000253.1:0-8760 GCA_037968455.1 Rhodoferax sp. | reverse complement strand
CCAAGGCCTCATCGGTTGAGGCATTTTGCCCACAAACGGGTTTACCCCAATATTTGCTACATCGGTTATTTTGTAAAATTTTGTTAAAATAGCACGGTCGTTCTATTTTAACAAAATTGGAATATCGGAGTTCTCATATGGGTCAATTCAAGCTACTTGCCACCGCCATCGGCGCGACGCTCCTGCTTGCCGCGTGCGGCGGCGGGGATGGAAATCAAGCATCCGCCGTCAAATTCACGTCCATGGTCTCCTTTGGGGACAGCTTGAGTGACGTAGGCACTTACAAAGTGGGTACGGTGGCCGCTTTGGGCGGAGGCACGTACAGCGTCAACGGCATTGCAGGTGCTTTGGGCGCCAGTCCAACTCCCACCAAAAACTGGACCGAGCTGGTCGCCGCCCAATTAGGGCAAACCGCCCCCTGCTCGGCGCAGACCGGTCTGGATGGAGCTGCAGCGCAGGGATTTAGCGTGCCGGTTGTCAATGCCCCGGGCTGCAAAAACTACGCTCAAGGCGGCGCTCGTGTTACCAACCCCTATGGGCCCGGCAACAAGATATTGGGCGGCGGCAATGCCGTCCTGGGTCAGCTCACGGTTCCCATCGTGACTCAGATCTCCAACCACCTGGCCACCGTCAGCGGAACATTTAGCGGTACGGAGTTGGTGACCATGGCGGCCGGGGCCAATGATGTCTTCATCAACTTGAATGGTGTCAGCAGCGCAGCAACCGGAGGCGCAAGCGCCGCAGGTGCCGCCGCGATTGCGGGTTGGTCATCCGGGGTGCAGACCACCGTTTTCGCAGGTGGATCAGCCGCCACCAATGCAGCGATTACTGCCGCGGTGACAGCCATGGGAACTGCCGGTGCCGAACTGGCCGGCTATGTCAAATCCCAGATTGTGGCCAAAGGTGCGAAGTACGTCGTTGTGGTCAATATGCCTGACGTGAGCAAAACCCCCTTCGCCTATTCACTGGACGCAGGCACCCAAGGGTTGATCAACCAAATGGTCACCACCTTCAACACCCAACTCCAAAATGGGCTGGCAGGCACCGCTGGCATTCGCATCGTGGACGCTTATTCGGACAACCGCAATCAAGCGGCCAACCCTGCCTCCTACAGCCTGACGAACGTAACCACCCCCGCGTGCAATCTGACCAGCCCGTCGAATGCACTGGGCAGCTCCTTGGTCTGCATCACCGCCAACGTCATCGCAGGCGATACGTCCCACTACCTCTTTGCTGACTCTGTGCACCCTACACCATATGGCTATAAATTGTTCGCTCAACTGGTGACTAAAGAACTGGTACTGGCGGGCTGGATCTGACCGTTTGAAATCCCAAGAACTCATTTCATGAAAACTCAACTCAAACTCATCACTCTCCTGGCGACATTCGTGTGCAGTACCGCCATGGCACAAACAGCCGGAACCTGGATGGTGCGCGCAGGCGCCACCAACATCACACCCAACGTCAGCAGCGGCTACCTGACCGCACCTGACTTTTTGGGTGGAACCAAGGCCGATGTGGGGTCCGATTCGCAGCTCAGCGGCGGCATTACTTACATGATGACGGACAACATCTCTGTGGATGTCCCCTTGGCCCTGCCCTTCAAACACAAGCTGATTGGCGACGGCGCTCTGGCCGGGGCGGGCGAGGTCGGGTCGGTGCAGGCCTTGCCTTTTGTCGTGTTTCTTCAGTACCGCTTCCTGGAAGCCAACGCCAAGTTCCGACCCTACGTCGGATTGGGCGCTACCTATGCCTACTTCTTCAATGAAGAAGGCAGTGGCAAGTTGACCGCGACGACCAACCCCGGCGGTACACCCACCAAGTTCACGGTGGATTCCAAGTTCGCATTCACACCGCAGGTTGGCGCCACGGTGGCGCTGAATGACAAGTGGTTTGTTGACGTGTTCTATGCCAAGACGTTCTTGCGCACCCGAACCCACTTTTCAACCGGTCAAACCATGGATCTGGCGCTGGATCCGGTGTCCTACGGGTTCAACGTGGGTTACAAATTCTGAACAAAGCCGAGCGCCAAGCCAACAAAAAACCCCGTTGAATCCAACGGGGTTTTTTTGTCCATGAGGTAGGAGCCAAACTTTGAGAGTCAGTGCTTCACCTCGGCAGCCAGCGCCAAAGCCAGGTCCACATACTGCGTGACCGGCACCTCCTCAGCGCGACGTTGAACGTCAAACGTGCCGGAAAACGCCTTCGCTTCCAGCCATTTACCCAGCGTGTGCCGCATAAGTTTACGTCGCTGGCTAAAGGCAACCTGCACCAATTCGCTGAGCAGTGACACGTCAACCGCGGCAGGGGTGGCATGGGGCACCATACGCACCACGGCGCTGTCCACGCGCGGAGGCGGATTAAAACTTTGCGGCGGAACAAACAGCACATTTTCCATCGCATAGCGCCATTGCAGCATCACACTCAGGCGGCTGTAGTCTGAGGTGCAGGGACGTGCCACCATGCGATCGATCACTTCCTTTTGCAGCATGAAATGCTGGTCTTCAATGACCTCTACACAGCCCAGCAAATGGAACAGAATGGGCGTTGAGATGTTGTACGGCAAATTGCCAACCACCCTCAACTTGGGCGTTTCCAGCGTTTGAGCCAGCTCAGCAAAGTTGACTTTGAGCACATCCGACTCAATCACTTTAAGTTGCGGATGCGCACGCAGGCGCACCGCCAAATCTCGGTCCAACTCAATCACTGTGAGCTGGCCCAGTCGTTCAACCAGGGGCTGGGTCAAGGCCGCCAAGCCGGGACCAATTTCCACCATGAACTGGCCGGGTTGGGGGGAGATGGCATCCACGATGCCTTCAATAATGGCGCCGTCCGCCAGAAAGTGCTGACCGAAACGCTTGCGAGGAATGTGTTTCATGTGAGATTCAAAGGTTGCTCGGTGGCTCGCGAAACTCAACGTACGCCCTGGCACGCAGCCCCTCTGCCCACGATGAAAATGCGGGTTCCATTTTTTTGTCACGCAGCATGGCGCGGACCGTCTCACGTTGTTCACGGGGACTCAAGGCTGCCTTGCGTCGCTCCATCAGCTGAATCAAATGAACACCAAAACGGGACACCAGGGGGTCACTGACCTGACTGGGCTCCAGGCGGTTCATGACCTCTTCAAACTCTGGCACAAACATGCCGGGGCTGGCCCATCCCAAATCACCGCCCTGGGTGGCGCTGCCATCCTGGGAGTTTTCACGCGCCAGCACCGCGAAATCGGCTTTGCCGGCGACCACTGCCCGTTTGAACTCACTCAATTTCGCACGCGCTTGGGCCTCGGTCATTTGCGGGGTCACCCGCAGCAGAATGTGCCGGGCCCGGCTCTGGGTCACGGCCATCGTGGGCATGCTGGGGCTGATTTTTTCAACCACCTTGAGGATGTGAAAGCCCGCGCCGGAGCGAATCAGCGCAGAGACATCCCCCACCCCCAAGTTTTGAGTGGCATCCAAAAACAACAAAGGGTAACGATTGGCGGTACGCAAACCCAGTTGACCGCCCTGGGCGCTGTCGCTGGCATCAGAAAACTCTTTCACCAAGGCGACGAAATCCTCTCCGGAGCGGGCGCGCGCCAGCGCCCGCTGCCCTTTGGCTTGCAGAGCCGAAACCTGAACGGCAGTCGCGTTCTCCGGCACTGCAATGAGGACCTGGGCAAGATTGATCTGCAGGGTCTCTGGATCAACGCCCACGGGCTGCTCTTGCAAATAGGACTCCACCTCCTGATCCGTCACTTTCACACGCGAATCCACCTCGCGCTCGCGAAGTCGGGCCAGCATGAGCTGATCCCTGAGAACCGCCCGCATCTGGCTCACAGTCACGCCGTCGGCCGCCAGGCGCTTGTGCAACTCCTTGACATCAACCTGGTTTTGAAGGGCGACGTTTTGTTCAGCGAGATCGATTGCGGCCTCATCCACACGGATGCCTGTTTCACGCGCTTGTTGAAGCTGCACCTTCTGGTTGATCAAGTTGTCCAGCACCTGATTGATCAAGGCTTGATTGGGCGACTGTTGGCGGCCCTGCTGACTGGCGAACTGCAAAGCGCGTTGCACTTCACGGTGAACCTCGTTGTTGGTGATGGGTTCGGAGTTGACCACGGCCACGATAAAGTCTGCTGCTTGTTGAACCGCAGGTGCCGCAGAAAGCACTGGCTTGGCGGCTGGTTTTAAACCTTGGGCCTGCACACTCATGGACACAAGCATTGCCAGACTGGCAAGGGAGAAGGTGACGCGTAGAAAGGACATGATGGATCAATCGTAATTGCTGAAGCGACTGGGAGAACTTGTTTGTTCCCGCAAGAGCTGGTAATTGGGAATGTGACCTTTCAGGGCACTCAAAGGACTGACGCCCAAACGGGTGAAGCCGACAAACTCCAGCTGAAACATGATGCGTTGTGTGGCAGATGAGGTACTGGTTTGCAGTCGCTCCAGCACCACGCGGCTCAGCCAGCAGCCCGCATCGTACTCAAAGCCGAGTACGGAATCGACCAGCTTGCGCTCGTTCAGGCTGTAGTTGAGGCGACCCACGCTGTACCAACGACCTTCACCCTGACCACGTCCCGCTCCCAGCGCTTGTCCCCGGTCTCCCCAGAGGTCATTCAGCGGCCACTGCCAACTCACGTCCAGTTGTTCACTCACAGCGCGCTGATAGCGATAAGCGGCCGTCACCGTGCGGTAGGCACCAGGTCGGTAGGTCACAGCCATCGTTGAGCGCTGGGACTCACCACTCTCCGGACTGAACTGCACGGTCGAGTCGGTCGACCATTTGGGATCCCAGGTGACGGAGGCGCCCAGCAAGATGTCGCTAAAGCCGCTGCCGACGGCCGTGCCACTTGGCAATGTCACGTTCTGATCCTGAAAACGCATGCGCTGTGCAATTGCAAATCGGGCGGCCTCTGCCCCGGTGGCGGGGTCCAGAAAGCGGGTACTGACGCCCAGCGTTAGAAGATCACTGTCCGAGATTCGATCATTGCCAGCAAATGCGTTCTCCGTATAAATTGTGGCGAAATTAAAGTCATTTGCGCCCGAATCGTAGATGGGCAACAGGCTTTGATCCCGGTAGGGCGTTTTGACATAAAACGCGCGTGGCTCCAGCGTTTGAGTGAACCGATGGCCGAAGTAGCTCGCGTCGCGCTCAAAGACCAAGCCAGCATCCAGACTAAAGGTCGGCACCACGCGACTGGCTGAATTGGCGCCATAGTAAGTCGAGTCGAACTGGTAATTGGTCGCGTGCAACTGGAGCTTGGGTGTGATGAACCCTGCCGGGAAAAGCCACGGTCGACTGACCTGCATCAGCGAAAAGGCACGCTGGCCATTTGGGTACCCGGTCAATGTACTGTCAGATTGAAAGCGAGTGAAGTCCGCCGCTACCGAGTAGTCGAAGCCGTTGACATCATTGCGCGCGTATCGGGTCGTCACCTGCGGCAGACGATCAAAGGGCGGAGTAATGGTCGTCGTATCACCCTGCAGCGTTTGCCACTTCAATGTGCGCACACTGCTGGCGAAATTTCCGTTGGTCCAAGTCACGCTGGCGTCATTGATCAACAGTCGCTGTGTCAAAGAGGTGCCACTGCGGCTGAAGTCGCTCCAATAATAATCGTCACTGACTCGATTCAGATTGACATTGAGCGCAAGACCGCCATCCGTTAAACGCCGGGTCAGCCCATTGTCGACCAGCCCTTGGTGCTGATAAGACAAACCCCAGCGGTTGCTGTCGCGAAGCGCGTCTGACGGCATAAAGTCATAACGCACCTGTCCGACATAGCCGGGCTCCAAATAGCGGAACTCGGTTCCCAAGTTGACGCCCCGCTTAGTCATTACGGTGGGCGTGATCGTGGCGTCTCGGTTGGGTGCGATGTTCCAATAATAGGGCTGCGAGACGTCCACGCCGTTCACGCTATCGACACCGATCGAAGGGGGAAGTAGTCCGGACTTTCGCTTGTCGCTCAAAGGGAAACTGATATAGGGCACGGGCAGGATCGGCACCCCTTTGAAGCTCAGCACAGCGCCCGTCGCGGTTCCTACATCCGATTCGTTATCGGTGGTGATGGTCGTCGCCCGCAGAATCCAGTCCGGCATCCAACTGGGTCCGGGTTGGCGCCGGCAGGTGGAGTAACTGGCGTTGTGAATCACGGCGCGCTGATCGTCCACAAAATCAACGCGATCGGCCGTGCCATTGGCGCCATTCTTCAGCAAGTGGTATTGCGGTTGGGTGAAAAAGCCTTCGTACGTGTCCAGATTCAGTTCAAGCTCAGGGCCTTCATACACATTGCCTGCGCGGTTGATTCGCACATGGCCGGTGGCTTTGGCCTGATTGGTGGCTTGGTCGTATTGCAGGCGGTCGGCCTTGATGACCATGTCGCCCCGCCGAACCACGGCATCGCCCTCAAGCGCCACCTCGTTCTCTGTTGTTCCCTGCAAGCGGTCCGCTAACAGAAAGGTGGGCAACGCGCTGCGGGACTCCTGAGAGATCTTCTCTCCCAGCAAGGGGCTGGTTTTCAGGCGGACCGGAGGCAACTCTTGGGCCTGGACCGACGCTCCATACACCAGCGCCGACGCCATCACAACTGCCGCCGGGCGCATCGGGTGGGGCATGGGATCTATTCCTGGCAGAGAGCGTTGCATCAATAAGCGCATCAGCGGGGGAGTTTGGGACGAAAGGGGTTGAAGGGCGAGACCAGACTGTCATGGCCAGCTTTGTAGAATGGATTATCCATGAGCCAAGCCCTAACCCCCGAATCCACCCAGAACACGCCGCCCGTCTGGTCTGACGCCCGTCGTGAACTTGACTTCAATCACTGGCTCGCCGTCACGGCCCCACAACACCTGTTGCGGCCCGACACGGTGCGCCTGGCGTCGGCAGATGCCAGCTTTCGTCGGTATTTCAGAGTTGATACCGCGCAGGGCAGTTGCATCATCATGGATGCACCGCCGGACAAAGAAGACAGCCGCGCCTTCGTCAAAGTCGCTCAATTGATGCAACAAGCGCACATTCGGGCCGCCGAGGTGCTGGCTTGGGACGAAGCCAAGGGTTTTATGCTGCTCACCGACCTCGGGGCCAAGACCATGATGCAAGTCATCAACCCCGCCCAACCGGAGGCCAACCAAGCCCTCTACCTTGAGGCGGTGGATACCTTGGTCGAGTGGCAATTGGCCTCGAAACCCGATGTATTGCCCCCTTACGACGAGGCTTTGCTTCGCCGCGAGTTGAATCTCTTTCCAGAGTGGTACATCACCCGGCACCGGGGCATCGAGATCGACGCAGCCATGCAATTCACGCTGGACAACACGTTCAAACAGATTATTGCGGCCAACCTGGCCTGGCCCAGCGTCTACGTGCACCGGGACTTCATGCCCCGCAACCTCATGGTCGCTGACGACGGCAGCACCACCCGCTTGGGCGTGCTGGACTTTCAGGACGCGGTGTATGGCCCCATCACCTACGACATTGCCAGCCTGATGCGGGACGCCTTTTTGACCTGGGAAGAAGAATTCTGCCTGGACATCACCATTCGCTATTGGGAAAAGGCCCGCAAAGCCGGCCTGCCGGTGGGGAACGACTTTGGCGAGTTTTACCGTGGCGTGGAATGGATGGGTTTGCAGCGTCACCTCAAGGTGGCCGGAATTTTTGCCCGCCTGACCTTGCGTGATGGCAAACCGCAGTACCTGGCGGACACCCCCCGCTTTATTAACTACCTGCTGTCCACGTGCGCCCGCTACATTGAACTGAAGCCCTTGCTTCGCCTGATTCAGAAGGTCGAAGGCATTGTGGAGCCGAACGTTTTCGGATTTGGCGCATCTGCAAGGTAAAACAGCCTCTAGCGCTTTACCACCCTGCACAAGAAGCTATAAATTCAATAGCATCGAACTTTTTACCATCCCGACCCATGCCCCGTTTCTACTGCCCTGCCCCGCTGACTTCCGGCGAAACACTGGACTTGCCTGCGGGCGCGGCCCGCCATGTTCAGGTGTTGCGCCTGCAACCCGGCGATGCCATCACGCTGTTCAACGGTGGGCCCGGCATCGCGGGCAGTGGCGAGTTTGACGCCACGGTTACCCGCATGAGTCGCAGCGATGTTCAGGTACAGGTGGGTACTCACCACCTGGTCGAACGCGAAGCCCAGCGCGGCGTACACCTGGTGGTCGGCATGCCCGCCAACGACCGCATGGACTGGCTGGTCGAAAAAGCGACCGAATTGGGTGTCGCCAGCATTCAGCCGGTGATGACCGAGCGCAGCGTATTGCGTCTGAGCGGTGAGCGGGCCGACAAAAAGGTGACCCACTGGCAAAGTGTGGCGGTGGCCGCCTGTGAGCAATGCGGCGGCAACCGGGTGCCGGCCATTCACCCTGTCATGAGTTTGGCCGCCTGGATCAAGGTGCGCGCCACGGCGCCCCAAGCCCCATCACTGCTGCTGTCGCTGAGGGCTGGCACCCAGGCGCTGCGCGCTGTTGCGCTCGGCGATCCGGCCGCCGATGTGACCTTTTTGTCCGGACCCGAAGGCGGCCTGAGTGCCTCAGAAGAGGAAGCGGCCCTGGCCTGCGGTTTTTCGCCCGTCACCCTGGGCCCCCGTGTGCTGCGCTCTGAAACGGCGGCCCTAAGCGCGCTGGCTGCGCTGCTGATCTAGTCCCACCGTCAGCGAATGCGAGGCTCTGCGCGCAACTGCTCTGGCAGGGTGAAGTAGGCTGCGCTGGCGCCCCGGTTGGCCTTGGCCTGCGCCAATTCATGGCGCGCCACGGTGCGAAGATGCACTTCATCCGGCCC
>JBBKVN010000252.1:0-13836 GCA_037968455.1 Rhodoferax sp. | reverse complement strand
CACCAACCTGAAGCATCATGCTTTTAATACCTGCAATCGATCTCAAAGACGGCCACTGCGTACGCCTCAAACAAGGCGATATGGACCAATCCACCACTTTTGGCGAAGACCCTGCGGTCATGGCCCGCAAGTGGGTTGACCAGGGCGCGCGTCGCCTGCATTTGGTGGATTTGAATGGCGCTTTTGCCGGGCATCCCAAGAATGAGCAAGCCATTCGCAAGATCCTGAAGGAGGTGGGCAGCGAGATTGACGTCCAGTTGGGCGGCGGTATTCGCGACCTGGACACCATTGAGCGTTACCTTGACGCCGGTCTGCGTTACGTGATCATTGGCACCGCAGCGGTCAAAAACCCCGGGTTTTTGCAAGACGCCTGCACCGCTTTTGGGGGTCACATCATCGTTGGACTGGACGCTCGGGACGGCAAGGTGGCCACGGACGGCTGGAGCAAGCTCACCCGCCACGACGTGGTGGACTTGGGTAAAAAATACGAAGACTACGGTGTGGAATCCATCATCTACACCGACATCGGTCGTGACGGCATGCTCAGCGGCATCAACATTGAAGCCACGGTTAAACTGGCCCAAGCCCTGAGCATTCCGGTGATCGCATCGGGCGGCTTAAGCAATATGGCCGACATCGAGGCGCTGTGTGCCGTCGAAGACGACGGCGTTCAAGGCGTCATCTGCGGTCGTGCGATCTACAGCGGCGACCTTGACTTTGCAGCGGCGCAAGAACGCGCTGACGAACTGAACGGCTGATCCAACCCTGCGCTGTGGGCGCACTCTGGTCGTTGCAGCCCTTGGGTCTTGGCGCCATAGTCCGTTCCAGTTGCCCCTATGAAGTTTCAATGTTAGCCAAACGCATCATTCCTTGTCTGGACGTTACCGGTGGCCGCGTGGTCAAAGGCGTCAATTTTGTTGAGCTTCGGGATGCCGGCGACCCGGTGGAAATCGCTGCGCGCTACAACGACCAAGGCGCCGATGAACTGACGTTTCTGGACATCACGGCCACCAGTGATGGGCGCGACATGATTCTGCACATCATCGAGGCGGTCGCGTCGAAAGTGTTCATCCCCTTGACGGTGGGGGGCGGTGTGCGCACCGTTGAAGACGTGCGGCGCTTGCTCAATGCGGGTGCGGATAAAACCAGTTTCAACTCGGCAGCCATCGCCAACCCGACCATCATTCAGGACGTGTCCCACAAATACGGCGCGCAAGCCATTGTGGTGGCCATCGACGCCAAACGTCGCTTTGGCGAAGACATGCTGAATCGGGGGGAGGGCTGGGACGTCTACAGCCATGGCGGCCGCCAAAACACCGGGTTGGACGTCGTCGCTTGGGCTCGGCGCATGGCTGAGTACGGGGCGGGCGAAATTTTGCTCACCAGCATGGACCGTGACGGCACCAAATCCGGCTTCGATCTGGAGTTGACCCGCGCCGTCTCGGATGCGATCAACGTGCCAGTCATTGCCTCGGGTGGTGTCGGCAACGTGGACCATCTGGCAGACGGCATTCAACTCGGTGGCGCTGACGCGGTGCTGGCGGCCAGCATCTTTCACTACGGCGAATACACCGTGGGACAAGCCAAGGCACGCATGGCCGAGCGGGGTATTCCGGTTCGGGTTAATTGATATTTTGGGCTCTTGCCCTTGTAAGGGCTGCGTGAGCAGCTATTGATTGGATAGCAAATGACGCCCCCAAACACGCCACCTATCAGCTGGATCAGACAGATCCGCTGGGACTCCAAAGGCCTGGTTCCCGTTATTGCACAGGAATTGGGTACTAACGACGTGCTGATGTTTGCCTGGATGAACCGCGAGGCTTTGCAAAAGACGGCTGAACTCGGGCAGGCGGTGTACTTCAGCCGCTCGCGCAACAAGCTTTGGTTCAAAGGCGAGGAGTCAGGTCATGTGCAAAAAGTGCATGAAATTCGCATGGACTGCGACAATGATGTGATTCTGCTGAAAATCACCCAACTGGGTCATGAACCAGGAATCGCTTGTCACACGGGCCGCCATAGCTGCTTCTTCAGCGTGTACGAGAATGGTGAGTGGAAAGTCACCGATCCGGTCTTGAAAGACCCGCAAACAATCTACAAATAACGCCTTATGTCGACTCCTGCTTCTTCCGCTGATTCTCTGGCCCGCCTGGCCGCCGTGATTGAGAGCCGCTTGCCACAAAAAGGCGGTAACCCAGAAGAAAGCTACGTCGCCCGTTTGTTGCACAAAGGTCCCGATGCCTTTTTGAAGAAGATTGGCGAGGAGGCGACCGAGGTGGTCATGGCGGCCAAAGACGCTGATTTTGGTGGGGATAAAACCAAAATTGTGGGCGAGGTTGCCGATTTGTGGTTTCATTGCATGATCGCCTTGGCCCACTACGGCCTGAATCCTGCGGATGTGCTGGCTGAGTTGGAGCGACGCGCTGGCACCAGTGGCCTGGAAGAAAAGGCCCTTCGCAAGGTGCGCGCCCGAGAAGGAGAAGCCGGATGACGCAAGATTTCACGACACCCCCCAGCCAAGACCCCGAGCAGGATCAGGCCAAGCTTCAGCAATTGCAGTCGCTTAATACGGTGGGCACCATCAGCTATGTGCTGCACCTGATTGTGGCCGTCGGCGCCTTGATTCCTGGTGGGCAGATGGGGCCGATACTTCTGATCGTGGCCTTGGTCATGGATATGGTGAAACGGTCCGATGCGGATGGTACGTGGCATGCGTCCCATTTTCGATGGCGCATTCGCACAGTGATCATCGCGGCCTTGCTTTACGCGGTGACGTTTCCGCTCTGGTTTGTCTTCGTTCTGCCCGGATGGATCGCATGGTTGCTGATCTCTATCTGGTTTCTCTTTCGTATTGTCAGTGGCATGGTGAGCATGAATAAAGGCCTGCCCATGGAGTTTTCCGCATGATCGAACACGTTGTGGGGCATGATCCCGACTGCCTATTTTGCAAAATCGTTGCCGGCAAAATTCCGTCGAAATTGGTCTATCAAGATGATGAACTTTATGCGTTTCACGACATCAAGCCGTGGGCACCCGTCCATTTCTTGATGATTCCGAAGCTGCATATCCCCTCAATGGCTCATCTTCAGAGCGAGCATGCTGGCTTGATAGGGCGCATGATGGTGCTGGCTCCCCAATTGGCGATTGAATTAGGTTGCAGCCCCTATCCTGCGGGTGGATTCCGCGTTCTGGCGAACACGGGTGACGAGGGCGGTCAGGAGGTGCATCACCTGCACGTCCATGTCATGGGCGGCCCAAGGCCTTGGTTAAAAGGTTAATTTGCTTTTCGGTACGAGGTTGGACTCACTGCCCGACTAAAATTCGACATATTCGTTAGGAGATTCTTATGGGTTCGTTTTCTATTTGGCACTGGTTGATTGTTCTGCTCATCGTCGTGATGGTGTTTGGCACCAAAAAGCTTAAAAACATGGGCGGTGATTTGGGTGGTGCCGTTAAGGGCTTCAAAGACGGTATGCGCGAGGGAAGTTCTTCGGCCGACGACAAGCCGGAAACTGATGCCGCCAAAGTAACAACAAAAGCAGCTGCTGAGTCCACCACGATTGACGTGGAAGCCAAGCAAAAGTCTTGAGCACGGTATTGACAGTGAATCTGACGCGCCATGATTGATCTCGGCATTTCAAAAATGGCGCTGATTGGCGCTGTTGCCCTCATCGTCATTGGTCCCGAGAAGCTGCCGCGAGTGGCTCGCACGATCGGCACCTTGATGGGCAAGGCGCAGCGCTATGTGTCGGATGTGAAAGCCGAAGTGAGTCGTTCGATGGAGCTCGATGAGCTCAAGAAAATGAAGGAATCGGTCGAAGGGGCCGCCAAGGATGTGGAAAACACCATCCAGACCAATGCCAGGGATTTTGAAAAATCCTGGGCAGAGGCGACCGACACGGCGTCAGGCGGATCGTCTTACGATATTTCTGGCGCTGTTCCCGTTTACCGCCATCCTCAAAAGAACTGGCGTGTCAAACAAGGGGCAACTCCCAACTGGTACAAGGCCCGTACCGGCACACGCACAAAAGCCTTGTCTGGCGCAGCGCGTGTGGCCAGATACCGGCCGAAAAAGCTCAATTGATGACTGACTCATCCTCCAAAAACGACGAACTTTCTGGCACCGAACAGCCTTTTGTCCAACACCTTGTAGAACTGCGCGATCGACTGGTGAAAGCCATGATCGCGATCGGTATTGCCGGTGCTGCTTTAGCCTTGTATCCCGGCCCTAGCGCTCTTTATGACTTGCTGGCCGCGCCGCTCGTGGCGCATTTGCCAGCTGGGGCTACATTGATCGCAACCTCAGTCATTTCTCCCTTCATGGTGCCGCTCAAGGTGCTGCTGATGGCCGCATTTCTGATGGCCTTGCCATTTGTGCTCTATCAGGTCTGGTCTTTTGTCGCGCCCGGTTTGTATGCCCATGAGAAGCGGCTGGTGCTGCCCTTGGTGGGCTCCAGCACGATTTTGTTCTTTGTCGGTGTGGCCTTTTGCTATTTTTTCGTGTTTGGTCAGGTGTTCAGCTTTATTCAAAGCTTTGCGCCCAAAAGCATCACAGCGACACCGGACATTGAGGCCTATCTGAGCTTTGTGCTCACAATGTTTTTGGCTTTCGGTTTGGCTTTTGAGGTGCCAATTGTGGTCGTGGTTCTGGCGCGAATGGGTATCGTGACTGTCGACAAACTCAAGGAGTTTCGCGGTTACTTTGTCGTTCTGGCCTTCATCATTGCGGCCATTGTGACGCCACCCGACGTCGTTTCCCAATTGGCGCTGGCCATTCCGATGTGCCTTTTGTACGAGCTCGGTATCTGGGCATCCGTTCTGTTCATCAAGCACACTCAAGCGCCTGACGAAAGTGCGGAGAGCTCCTAAAAACAGGCTGCTGGATCAGCGGCGGAGCGAACGTCTGGGTTGTGGTCGTGTGCCAGGCACCACGTTGGAGGTCAGTTTGTTGTCGCCTCGTTGTACGCTGAATTCGGATGTCACGCCCGGCTTCAGTGCCGCGACCTTTGACAGCAATTCCGACACATTCCCGACGCTCTGACCGCCCACGCTGGTGATGACGTCGCCTGGACGTATACCCGCAGCGGCCGCGGGCCCGTTTTGAAGGACACCGGTGATGATGACGCCTTCGGTGGCTTTCACACCAAAGGTCTCGGCCAATTCGGGGGTCAGGTCGTTCGGCTCAACGCCAATCCAACCCCGAGTCACTTGCCCGTCTTTGACAATCCCTTCCATGACAAATTTGGCGGTGGACACGGGTATGGCGAAACCAATGCCCATGCTGCCTCCGGAGCGGGAATAAATGGCGGTATTGATGCCCAGTAAATTGCCGCTTGTGTCGACCAATGCGCCACCTGAGTTGCCTGGGTTGATGGCCGCGTCGGTTTGGATGAAATTTTCGAAGGTGTTGATGCCCAGTTGATTGCGGCCTAAGGCACTGACGATGCCGCCTGTCACGGTTTGACCAACGCCAAACGGGTTGCCAATGGCCAGCACCTGATCGCCAACCTGAAGAGCGTCGGAGTTGCCCAGAACGATGACCGGCAGCCGGTCCAGTTCAATCTTCAGCACCGCCAAGTCAGTGTCCGGGTCGGTGCCGATGACCTTGGCCCGCGCGCGCCGACTGTCGTTGAGGATGACCTCAATTTCATCGGCGCTTTCGACGACATGGTTGTTCGTCAGAATGTAGCCGCTGGGGCTGATGATCACGCCGCTTCCGAGTCCGACCTGAGGCGCGTTGCCTTGCTCGCCAAAGAAAAACTTGAACCAGGGGTCGTCACTGTTTGAGGCCCCGCGAGCGGCTTTGCTGGTGTTGATGCTGACGACGGCCGCGGCAGATTTTTTGGCTGCCAAGCGAAAGCTGCCATGGGGGACGGCTGACGCCTCGGTCATGGGCGCCTCAATTAAAGTCACACCTCCAGAGCGTGTGGTGCGCGTGCCGATCCAGTCGGGTTTGAGCGTGCCAATTACAAAGTAGGCGGCAATCAATACCGTGACGGTTTGAGAGAAAAGTAACCAAAGGCGTTTCATTGGGTGTTTCGGTCTGCTGGGCTGCAAATGAAGTAAGGGGTCAAATCGAAGGAAATTGTAGGCCGCCGCTATGAATTGTGGCGACAAAGGACATTGCACCGGGCCGGGTGAGGTCACTTTGAAGGCGGTACAGTCGAATGAACATATGCCGATCCAACGCCAGACTATTCAAATTCACACAGAGGCACCTCCGAAACCGAGAGAAGGGGCGCCATGCAACGGCTGTGGAATCTGTTGCTTGACCGAGCCGTGCCCTCTTGGCGTCTTGCTGTCCAAACGCCGACGAGGAGCCTGCGTGGCCTTGCGATGGTCAGAAGAAGGGGTGTTGTACCGCTGTGGATCCATCACGGAGACAAGAGAAGTCCTTTCTCAAGTTGCCCCGCCTTGGATTCGCCCGCTGGTGGTGGGATTGAGCCCTATCGTGGCGCGGCTGGCTCGGCGATGGATCGCGGCAGGGAAGGGCTGCGACAGCACACTTGAAGTGGCTTCCTCAGCTGCGTCTGCGTTGCAGGGCTGCAATTCACCGACAATTTCGCCAACGCTTGCCGATATCCCGGCTCGCCAACAACCTTTATCCGTAAACCGCCATGACAAGCCGAATTCAACTTCTGAAGAGTTTTGATGCCTTATTGCAGCCCGAGCGCTTTCGTGACTATGGCCCAAACGGTTTGCAAGTAGAGGGCGCGGAGCAGATCCGAAAGGTGGTCTCAGGCGTTACCGCCAGTCGCGCCTTGATTGAAGCCGCCATTGAAGCCAGGGCCGACGCTATTTTTGTGCATCATGGCCTGTTTTGGCGAGGTCAGGACGGCTGTGTGACCGGCTGGATGAAGCAGCGGCTCGCCTTGCTTTTGGCCCATGACATCAACCTGTATGCCTACCATTTGCCGCTGGATGCCCACCCAGATTTAGGAAACAACGCCCAACTCGGGTTGAGGCTAGGCTTGTCCACTGCCGAGCGCTTTGGTGAACAGGACTTGGGGTTTATCGGTGACAACTTGGCAATTGACGGCTTTGCCAATGCTCAGTCGGTGGCCGATCGGCTAGAAAAAGAGCTAAATCGGCCTGTGACCCTTGTTGGTAAAGCGGGGGTAGCTATCAAAAAAATAGCGTGGTGCAGTGGCGGCGCGCAAAGCTACTTTGAGCCCGCCATTGCGGCCGGGGCCGACATTTTTATCACCGGTGAGATTTCGGAGCCGCAGGCGCACTATGCCCGAGAGTGCGGTGTGGCATATATCGCTTGCGGCCATCATGCCAGCGAGCGCTTTGGCGCGCCGGCCGTGGCAGCCCACGTGGCCGCTCAGTTGAATCTGGAGCATGAGTTCATTGATATCCCCAACCCGGCCTGACGCCAATCTGCTTTCTATGAGCTCGACCATGAAACTTCCAATTGCCATTACCCTCGGCGACCCTGCGGGCATTGGCCCTGAGATCATCGCCAAAGCATTTCGTGACGCGCCTGATGTCACCAGAAGCTGTTTTGTCGTGGGGGATGTGGGGGTGCTTCGGCGTGCAATACAGGTGGTCAGCGGAGATGACTTGCCTCTGCCGGTAGCCGTGTTGGACGATTTAAGCGAGCTCGCAGGGGTTCCACCGAATTGCATCCCGGTTTGGCCTGTAGCCCCCTTGGCCGAACTTCCTCCTTTTGGACAGCTCAGTCCCGTTGCGGGTCAAATGGCGGCTGAATGTGTGGTGTGGGCCACTCAAGCCGCTTTGCGAGGAGAAATCGCCGCATTGGTCACTGCGCCGCTGAACAAGGCTGCGTTGGCATTGGCGGGCGCGCCGCACGACCAGTTTCCGGGCCACACTGAGATGTTGCAGGCATTGGCGGCGCAGCGGGTTCAACAGCCCGTCGAACAACTGCCAGTGCGAATGATGCTCGCGAACGACGAGTTGCGCGTCGTGCTGGTGAGTATTCACCTGTCATTGAAAGCGGCGATCGAGGCGGTCACCTTTGATAATGTGCTGGAAACATTGCGTATCACCCATCAAGCGCTGACCCGCATGCTTGGGCGTGCACCGCGAATTGCGGTGGCTGGCCTGAACCCTCATGCAGGAGAGGGAGGCCTGTTCGGGCGTGAGGAAATCGAGATCCTCTCGCCCGCTATTTCCGCGGCGAAAGCGCAAGGAATTTTGGCCAGCGGACCTTTTGCGCCAGACTCGGTGTTCATGCGTGCCCGAAATTCAAGCGGCAACGTGGGCGAGTTTGACGTTGTGGTCGCCATGTACCACGATCAGGGTCTGATACCCGTCAAGTATTTGGGCATGGAGCAGGGTGTCAATGTGACCCTGGGCCTCCCAATCGTGCGGACCAGTCCGGACCATGGCACGGCGTTTGACATCGCTGGTACAGGCCAAGCTGACCCGGCGAGTTTGCTTGCAGCCATTCGCATGGCGAGACAGCTTGGTGAGGCGGCGGCGAATGGAGCAAGCCAGTAGGAAAATTTCAGAACGGCGCCGTTTGGTGTCAGTTCTTTTTCAGGCTGTCCCGAATTTCACGCAGCAACAAAACGTCCTCAGCCGTGACGGGCGCGGCGGCGGGTGCCGCGGGCGCCTCCTTCTTCAATCGGTTCATTTGCTTGATCATCATGAAAATGATGAAGGCCAAGATGGCAAAGTTGACTGCTACGGTGATGAAATTACCATAAGCGAGTAGGGGAACGCCAGCCTTCGACAAGGCGGCAAAGGTCATTTCTGTGCCTTCAGGCGGGGTGCCCAAAACCACGAACATGTTGGAGAAGTCAAGTTTCCCAAACACCAGGCCGACCAGGGGCATGATCAGGTCCCTCACCATGGAATCCACGATTTTCCCGAATGCACCTCCAATGATGACGCCGACCGCCAGATCCATCACATTGCCTTTGACAGCGAACTCTTTGAACTCTTGCATCATTCCCATGTTGACTACTCCTTTGATTTGGGTCACAAAGTATCGATCAAGCAGCGCGCTTGCGCCAAACCTCATTTTGAATTTGCGGCAATAGTTCCGCATTTAGGGCTCAGCTACAATAAGTGGCTAACCCATTAGCGATGTTTTTCATTGAGGATTCCCATGAGTGAAACCCTTGTCGACGACGGCCAGATCGACTCAAGCAAACGAACATGGCTGATAGCGTCAAGCTGCGCCGGTGTCGTTGGTGCAGGTGCTGTTGCCGTACCCTTTGTCAGTAGTTTTCAACCCTCGGAGAAAGCGAAAGCCGCTGGCGCCGCTGTAGAGGCTGATATTTCGTCGCTCAAACCCGGTGAGAAGATGACCGTTGAGTGGCGCGGCAAGCCCGTCTGGATCATGCGTCGCACGCCTGAGCAGTTGGCAGCTTTGCCCAAGCTGAACTCGCAACTCGCTGATCCCCAGTCAGAGCGGAAGCCGTCTGAGCAAGCGCCGGCCTATGCTCGCAACGAAGTGCGGTCCATTAAGCCAGAGTACTTTGTCGCTGTCGGTATTTGTACTCATCTGGGCTGCTCTCCATCCGATAAGTTTCAGCCTGGGCCGCAGCCTTCTTTGCCAGATGATTGGCAAGGTGGGTTCTTTTGCCCTTGCCACGGATCATCATTTGATCTGGCCGGACGGGTTTACAAAAACAAGCCCGCGCCGGATAACTTGGAAGTACCGCCGCATATGTATTTATCCGACACCAAGTTGCTAATTGGCGACGACAAGAAAGCCTGAGGACGTAAACATGGCTGAATTTCACGAAGTTTCTCCCAATGCGCCTGCCGGCGAGAAGTTGCTAAATTGGGTTGACAACCGCTTCCCTGCGTCCAAGCTCTTCAAAGAGCACATGAGCGAGTACTACGCGCCCAAAAATTTCAATTTTTGGTACATCTTTGGGTCGTTGTCCCTGTTGGTGCTGGTCATTCAGATCGTGACCGGCATCTTTCTGGTCATGCACTACAAACCTGATGCGGCACTGGCCTTTGCGTCGGTCGAGTACATCATGCGTGACGTGCCCTGGGGTTGGTTGATTCGATATATGCATTCGACAGGCGCATCGGCGTTTTTTGTCGTGGTGTACCTGCACATGTTCAGGGGCCTGATGTATGGCAGTTATCGCAAGCCTCGGGAGTTGATCTGGCTTTTCGGTTGCGGAATTTTCCTGGCTCTGATGGCTGAAGCCTTCATGGGGTATTTGTTGCCTTGGGGTCAGATGAGCTACTGGGGTGCGCAGGTGATTGTTAACCTGTTTGCCGCCATTCCCTTTGTTGGACCTGATCTTGCTCTGCTGATTCGGGGCGACTTTGTGGTGGGCGACGCCACGTTGAATCGCTTCTTCAGCTTTCACGTGATTGCGGTGCCGTTGGTTCTGTTGGGTCTGGTCGTGGCGCACATCATCGCTTTGCATGAGGTCGGCTCCAACAACCCGGATGGCGTTGAGATCAAGGATCACAAGGATGAAAAAGGTCGCCCGCTGGATGGCATTCCTTTTCACCCCTACTACTCAGTGCACGACATCTTTGGTGTCAGCGTGTTCCTGATGGTATTCACTGCGATCGTCTTCTTTGCCCCAGAGATGGGGGGGTACTTCCTGGAGTACAACAACTTCATTCCGGCTGATCCATTCCAAACGCCGCTGCATATTGCGCCAGTTTGGTACTTCACACCTTTCTATTCGATGCTGCGTGCGGTCACGACAGAAATGATGTATGTCTTGATGGCCTGCGTCATGGGGGGTGCGATTGTTGCCGCAGTGAAGGGGAAGATGCCCGCAGTATTCAAGGGTGCCATTTTGCTGGCGGCTATTGCCGTGGTCGGCATGATGCTCGCTATTGACGCGAAGTTTTGGGGTGTTGTTGCGATGGGTGGCGGTGTGGTGATTTTGTTCTTCTTGCCATGGCTGGATCACAGCGCGGCGAAGTCGATTCGCTATCGCCCTGATTGGCACAAATACATGTATGCCTTGTTTGTCATTGATTTCCTGGTGTTGGGCTATCTGGGCATGCAGCCTCCGTCTGACATCGGTGGGCGCGTGTCGCAAACTGGTACTTTGTTCTACTTCGGTTTCTTCATTCTGATGCCATGGTGGAGTCGTCTTGGTGTTACCAAGCCGGTGCCTGATCGCGTCACATTCACCGCACATTGAGTGGGAATAGAAAATGAAAACAATGAGTTTCACAAAAAAAATGTTCTGCGGCTTGTTGCTGGCACTGGGCGTCTCGTTGGGAGCGCAGGCAGCGGGTGGCGGTGGATTGGCTTGGGATAAAGCGCCCAACAAAACCAATGACATGGCCGCATTGCAAAACGGGGTCAAACTGTTTGCGAACTACTGTCTGAATTGCCATTCAGCAGCGTTCATGCGCTATAACCGGTTGACAGACATTGGGCTGACAGAAGGGCAAATTAAGGATAACTTGCTCGTCACCAACTCAAAAATTGGCGACACGATGAAGGCCGCCATTGACCCGCAACAGGCCAAAGCTTGGTTTGGTGTCAATCCGCCCGATTTGACAGTCATCGCGCGCTCACGCGCTGGTTCTGGCGGGACGGGGGCTGATTACCTCTACACCTACATGCGGACTTTCTACAAAGATGCGGAAAAACCAACTGGTTGGAACAACCTCGCATTCCCCAACGTGGCCATGCCCCATGTGTTGTGGGAGCTCCAGGGAGAGCGCAGTCCAATCTTTGAAACTCTAGGTGAGCATGGTCATGAGACCAAGGTCTTCAAGGGATGGAAGCAGGAAACGCCCGGCACAATGTCTCCATTGCAATACGACGAAGCAATGGGGGATTTGGTGAGCTACCTACAATGGATGGGCGAGCCCGTTCAAAACACCCGCGTCCGAGTAGGTGTTTGGGTTCTTCTGTTCCTGGGTGTGCTCACTTTCTTCACGTGGAGATTGAATGCAGCCTACTGGAAAGATATAAAGTAAGCGAAGCATTCGACTTGGGTTGTCCGCGGTATTGTGGAGACCCAGTTTGTTCAGAGTGGGCGTGCTTAGCACGTTCCACTCTTTTTGATTTTTAGGAGCCTCTAACATGATGGTCTTGTATTCAGGTACAACCTGCCCGTTCTCACACCGTTGCCGTTTTGTTTTGTTTGAAAAAGGCATGGATTTCGAGATTCGTGATGTGGACTTGTACAACAAGCCGGAAGACATCAATGTGATGAATCCCTACGGCCAAGTTCCGATTTTGGTTGAGCGCGACTTGATTCTGTATGAGTCAAATATCATCAACGAATACATTGATGAGCGCTTCCCGCATCCTCAATTGATGCCCGGTGACCCAGTTGACCGCGCAAGGGTACGTTTGTTTTTGCTCAATTTTGAGAAAGAGCTCTTCGTTCACGTCAACACCCTGGAATCTCGAGTTTCAAAAGGCAATGAAAAAGCACTCGAAAAGGCGCGAGCGCACATCAAGGATCGGCTAACGCAATTGGCACCCGTGTTTTTGAAAAACAAATACATGCTGGGTGACGGGTTTTCCATGTTGGACGTGGCTATCGCGCCTTTGTTGTGGCGCCTAGACTACTATGGCATTGACTTGAGCAAGAATGCTGCGCCCTTGTTGAAGTATGCAGAGCGTATTTTCTCGCGTCCAGCCTACATTGAGGCACTGACGCCATCTGAAAAAGTAATGCGCAAGTAACGGCGGTATGTCCATGACGAATGGTGAAACCGTAACGACCTCCACCCGACCTTACCTGATTCGGGCACTACATGAGTGGTGCACCGACAATGGTTTGACACCGCATTTGGCCGTAAGTGTCGATGGTAGCGTTCAGGTGCCTCAAGAATTTGTGAAGCAAGGCGAAATCGTTCTGAACGTTAGTTTTGATGCGACGAGTGCGCTAATACTCGGCGATGAGCTAATTGAATTCAGTGGGCGATTCGCCGGGGCACCTCGCGAGATCAGAGTTCCTGTTCGCCAGGTCATGGCCATTTATGCCCGGGAAAACGGCCAAGGAATGTCATTCCCGATTGGTGTTGAAAAGGGCGACATTTCAACGACTGCTTTACCTGGGGTTCCTGCTGGCAAGGCTTCTCGATCAGTGGTGGCGAAGGAAAAGGCCAATGCAAATTTGACTAGCGTGAATTCGGTGTCCGATCAGAGTGGGTCCTCTATCCCTGATTCAAAGGGAACTCCCCAGACCCGAGGTCCCCGTCCTACTCTAACGAGAATAAAATAGTGGTCTAGGTTAAGAATGCCTCAGTAAAAAGGCTAGAATGGATATGTGCCGATTTAGCTCAGTTGGTAGAGCAACCGCATTGTAAGCGGTAGGTCGTCAGTTCGAATCCGACAATCGGCACCAATATTTTAGTCGCAGCAATGAGACCCGCACCTTTCAACGAGGTAGCGGGTTTTTTGTTGGGGTTTCTACATTGCAGTTTAGATTTCGAATGGATGAGGTTGGGTGTTCAGGTCGGTTGATTTCTGTTTGTGCCGGCGATTCAAGTGCGTGGGAAGTGCGAATGTTGACCTCCAGTCGCAATTTAGAACGGTTGGCGCGCTTGCACTTTTAGTCGGATCGAGTTAACGTCCCAGCCTTTTACGCGCAAATGGGCTTCCATTGCTGGGGCCAGTTGCCTTAGTTTTGCAGCGGCAGATGTGCTGCTCAGAATCAAGCACCAAGTCGAACCATCGATCGGACCCGGGGCAACAAATGCTCTAAGCCCGGCTGGAATCAAGAAGTCAACAGCCTTCAATCGATTCTTGGAATCCAGTGCCAGTTCACTTAGTCTGGCGAGTGTGGGTGAGCTTTGACTCGCTTGAAGAATGGTGACTGAATTTTGGCGGCGCTGCATGAGTGACAAGACATAGGATGGCTAGATGCAATTGATTATCACGGATGCGTGGGCAGCACGAACTCGGGC
>JBBKVN010000251.1:0-3727 GCA_037968455.1 Rhodoferax sp. | reverse complement strand
ACGGACAACGCCCGCTGTCTGATTGCTTTGTCCGCCGTTACCGGCCAAATTGGCAAGCCTGGCTCAGGCTTGCACCCCTTGCGCGGCCAAAACAATGTGCAGGGCGCCAGCGACGCGGGCCTCATTCCCATGATGTTTCCCAACTACCAACGCGTTACCAACAAGGCCGCGCATGGCTGGTTTGAGCAGTTCTGGGGCATGCCATTGGATGACCAACCCGGCTACACCGTGGTAGAGATCATGCACAAGGCCTTGGCGCCGGACAGCGACCCCCACAAGATTCGCGGCATGTACATCATGGGGGAGAACCCCGCCATGAGCGACCCAGACCTGAACCACGCCCGCCACGCCCTGGCCTCGTTGGAGCACTTGGTGGTGCAAGACATTTTCATGACCGAAACCGCGTGGCTGGCCGACGTGGTGCTGCCTGCTACCGCCTGGCCTGAGAAAACCGGCACAGTCAGCAACACCGACCGCATGGTGCAATTCGGCAAGCAAGCGATTGACCCACCGGGTCAGGCCCAACCTGACTTGTGGATCATCCAGCAAATTGCGCAGCGCATGGGCTTGAACTGGCAGTACGCCGGCGCTCACAGCGGCGTGGCGGCCGTGTATGAGGAAATGCGTCAAGCCATGCACACCGCCATTGCCGGCATAACCTGGGAGCGGCTGGAGCGTGAGTCCAGCGTGACCTACCCGTGCCTGAGCGAGGACGACGCGGGTGAGCCCACGGTGTTTTTGGAGCGCTTTGACACGCCCGACGGGCGCCTAAACCTGGTGCCGGCTGACCTCATTCCGGCCAATGAGCGCCCGGATGCCGATTTCCCCTTTGTGCTGATCACCGGCCGCCAATTGGAGCATTGGCACACCGGCAGCATGACCCGTCGCGCCAGCGTGCTGGATGCGTTGGAGCCCCTGGCCACCGCCTCGCTCTGCGGCGACGACTTGCTGGCGCTGGGCTTGCAAGCCGGCGACGTCATCACCGTGCAGTCGCGCCGGGGCCAGGTGGCCATTCACGTCCGGCGCGACGACGGCACGCCCCGTGGCGCGATCTTTATCCCGTTTGCGTACTACGAAGCCGCCGCCAACCTGATGACGAATGCCGCCCTGGATCCGTTTGGCAAGATTCCGGAGTTCAAATATTGCGCCGTGGCGATTCGAAGCGGCGGCGAGGTCGCGAAAGTGCTGGGCTACGCCGCCTCGACGGCTTGAACTGGGGCTGGCAATTGAAAAAGGGAGGCTGAATCTCTCGGCTTGGTGGGCAGAAGGTGCAGGCGAAACAGCCAAAATTTGTAAAAAATGACATTTATTTACAAATAACCCTAAATTACCCTTCATTTCTGCCGTTATGGAACATAGGAATGGAGGATAAGCCCAGACAAATTCTGTAGCTGTACAAAAAATGCAAGTGCCACCCCTTGATCGATCACCGAATGTGCGGCCTGTGTCCGCCGAGTTGGCGTCCATGGCGGTGGCGCATGTGATTCCCGTTGCGCCTGTGAATCCGCCTTTGAATGCTGTGACGCCTTCTGAGCCTTCCCCCAGCGTGATTAACCAGGTCGGGCAGGGCAGCAATATCCGCGTGACGCCCACTGGTCAAAGTGCCTATGCCAGTGTGTCAGACCCCAATCGGCGCGGCGCTGAAGATGTCACCAGTCCTCAGGATTGGACAATCAAGCGGCCAGAACTTGAGAAGGTGGAAGATCCGCCTCCACCGCCCATGTCGCAGGTTTTGATGGACCACATCAAATTGCTTTGGACTGCCAGTGCCAGCGCGGTACAGGTTCAGCAAGAAGTCCGCAACCAGGTGGACCCGCTCAAGGAGAACTTGATGGGTGCGCAGGGCACCCTCGCGGCCGAAGCCCTCACTTATTCGCCCAGCAAAATCAACAAAACCGAGAACATCTAGTCGGTTTTGGGCCTGAAGCAGGCCCGCCATCCTCTAACATTGAGGCATGCACAAGACAGCACTCGTTCTTTTCTCCGGTGGGCAAGACTCCACCACCTGCCTGGCTCAGGCGCTTTCCAAATACGACCGGGTCGAAACCATTGCGTTCGACTACCGTCAACGCCATCACGTCGAGCTGGAAGCCCGTCTCAATGTGTTGAGCGAGATTCGCCGCCAGTTTCCCCATTGGGGCGCCAAACTGGGTGAAGACCATTTACTCGATTTGGCCGTTTTAGGTGAAGTGAGTGATACCTCACTCACCCGCGACACCGCCTTCAAGATGGAGCAAAGCGGCCTGCCCAACACCTTTGTGCCCGGTCGCAACCTGTTGTTTTTGACGCTGGCCGCCGCGGTGGCCTACCGCCGAGACTTGCATGTCATCGTCACCGGCGTGTGTGAAACCGACTTTTCTGGCTACCCGGACTGCCGCGACGACACCATGAAGGCCATGCAACTGGCTTTGTCTTTGGGCATGGACAAGCGCTACCTGATCGATACCCCGCTGATGTGGATCGACAAGGCTGCCACCTGGACGATGGCGTATGAGCTGGGTGAAAAATCAGGCGTGCCCGGCGGCGGCCAAGCCCTGGTGGATCTGATTGTGGAACACACCCACACCTGTTATCTGGGTGACCGGGAACACCGCCATGCTTGGGGTTACGGCTGCGGCACTTGCCCGGCTTGTGAGTTGCGCGCCCGCGGTTACGAGCGCTTCTCGACCAGTTTGTAGAGCGCCGAGGCGCCTTCGGACTGCTTTTCCAGTGTCCAGCGCTGTTGGTGAAACACCGCCACGCTGGGTCGGTGTGCTATTGAAATAATAGCGCCTCCCGCTTTCTGGACAAGCGCTAGAAGCCTTTTATACACAGAACTTTCCGTGGCTTCATCCAGGGCACTGGTGGCTTCGTCGGCAAAGACCCATTTGGGTTGTTTTAGCAATACGCGGGCAATGGCCAGGCGCTGCTGCTCACCGCCAGAGAGTTTCTGGCTCCAAGCGTCGGCATGGTCGAGTTGTTGGGTCAGGTCCGGCAGCATGGCGTCTTCCAAAGCCTGTTTTAGCTGCGCATCGGTGTACTGTGACGGCGCTTGCGGGTAGGCGAGGGCTTCGCGCAGTGGGCCGTTGGGGAAATAAGGGCGCTGCGGAATGAACATGGTGTCGCGGGGGCTGGCGACTTGCCCGCTGGCAAACGGCCAAATGCCGGCCAGCGTGCGAAACAGGGTCGATTTGCCACTGCCGGACGGGCCTTGCAGCAGCACGCTGTCGCCGGCCTGAGCGTGCAACTGGGCGCCCGCCAACAGCACGGTGCCATTGGGCAGGGCCACTGTCAAATCGCGGGTATCCAGTGATTCTGAATCGATAGCGGCCTGCGCTTTATCCACGAGGGCTAGAGCCCTGAATGATGCTTCAAAACTGGTGAGTCGGTCGGTGGTGGCGCGCCAGCTGGCCAAACTGCTGTAACTGTCCACAAACCAGCTCAGCGAGCCTTGCACCTGTCCAAAGGCGCTGGAAATTTGCATCAACTCACCCAGTTGAATCGCCCCGCTGAAAAACCGGGGTGCTGCCACCACAAAGGGGAAGACGACGGCGGCTTGGCCGAAAAAGCTGGTGAACCAGATCAGGTTTTTTTGCGCCTTGATTAAGCGTAGGTAGTTGCCCAGCACGCGGTCAAAGCGGGTGTCGAGTTGG
Organism: Rhodoferax sp.; assembly: GCA_037968455.1. Lineage (GTDB taxonomy): Bacteria > Pseudomonadota > Gammaproteobacteria > Burkholderiales > Burkholderiaceae_C > Rhodoferax. Next base: position 95 of record JBBKVN010000251.1, on the reverse strand, counting down.
GCGCGCTCCACGGTTTCGCCCCGGTCCAGCGCAATGGATTCGCTGTATTCCCGCACCCGCACCATGTGGTGGCGAAAATCGGCTTCCACGCGTTG
>JBBKVN010000250.1:0-2805 GCA_037968455.1 Rhodoferax sp. | reverse complement strand
GGCCACTGGGCCTGGTGTGATGTCGCGGCCCATGGGGTGAGCACGTTGCAGATCGCTTTTCAACCATCTCAACGAGGCCTTCACCGCATCCCGACCCTCACCGCAGAGACTCGCTATCCCTTGGGCACCTTCCGGGTTTGGACGGTGTGGCGTCCGGCGGCTCAGGTGCTGGTATATCCAGCACCTGAATTGAGTGCACCGCCTTTGCCCTTGGCTGCAGCGCATGCGGGCGACGGGCCAGCCACTCAAAGTGGCGTGGCGGGTGACTATGACGGGGTCCGTGCGTACCGCCGGGGTGACCCTTTGAAGCTGGTGGTCTGGAAAAAGCTGGCCAAGGCGGACGAGTTGGTCAGCCGCGACTCGGTTCACGCCCAAGGGGTTGAGCTTTGGCTGGACCAGCGCCAGACCGGTGTATCTCACCCGGAGCAACAACTGTCCCGACTCTGCGCCTGGGTGCTGCAGGCCGACAAGTTGGCGTTGGACTATGGTTTGCGCCTAGCTGAATTGGACATTCCACCCGCCAGTGGCGACGCTCACAAAAGACGTTGTTTGCAGGCCTTGGCCCTGACCTGATGGAACGCCCCACCATGCAGAGCACTTGGTTCACTGCACCAACCCAACTCCCACGCGACAGTCGGGACACCTTGTTCATGCTGTTCGTCATCGCCTGGGTTCTCGCACCACAGATTGGCCACCTGCCTTTGTGGTGCAGCCTCATGGCGGCGGGCGCACTCATCTATCGTGCTTACTTGGCGTGGCACACGCGGCCCCTTCCGTCGCAATGGTGGTTGCGCGCCGCCTTGGTATTGACCATTGCAGCTACCTTGTGGACTCACAAAACGCTCTTGGGCCGCGACGCAGGCGTCACGCTGGTGGTGGTGCTCTTGGCTCTCAAGACGCTGGAGTTGCGCGCCAAGCGCGATGCGTTTGTAGTGTTTTTTCTCAGCTTCTTTTTGATGCTGACCAATTTCTTTTACTCCCAGTCGCTCCTGACGGCGGGGGCGATGTTGGTGGCACTGATGGGCTTGCTGACGGCTTTGGTGAACGCCCACAAGCCTGTTGGAAAGCCGCCACTACTTGAGTCCGCCCGAACAGCGGGCACCATGGCCTTGTGGGGCGCGCCCGTCATGGTGCTACTTTTCGTGCTGTTTCCGAGGATGGCGCCCTTGTGGGGCATACCCAGTGATGGCATGAGTGGCCGCAGTGGCCTGTCGTCCAGCATGCAAGTGGGCAACATTGCAAGTTTGGCGCTCGATGACAGCATTGCCCTGCTGGTTCGTTTTAATGGCGAGATGCCGGACCAGTCCGATTTGTACTTTAGAGGCCCCGTTCTTTCAGACTTTGATGGCAAGAGCTGGACCGCGCTGCAGTCCACTCTGCCAGATCGACTCCAGTTGCCCTCCAATCTGCGTGTGCAGGGCACACCGGTGAACTATCAGGTCACCCTGAAACCCAGCAACCACCCGTGGTTGCTGGCGCTGGACGCGACGCCGGACAAGCCGCTGTTGAATGGATTTCAGGTCAGCATGAGCCGAGAGTTGCAATGGTTGACCGACCGGCCCATCACCGATCTGGTTCGCTACACGGTGCAAAGTTTTCCCCAGTTCACCCACGGGCCACTCAACTACCAAGCAGGATTGCAGGACTTTCTGAATCTGCCGCCCGGATTCAACCCGCGAACTGCCCAGTGGGCCAAGGACTTGCGGGCTCAAGCAGGTGATGGAGAAGGCGCCAGCGCCCAACTGGTTGAAACCGTCATGACGCACCTGCGAACCGGGGGCTACACCTACACGCTGGAGCCGGGTCTGTATGGACGCCACAGCGCGGACGAGTTCTGGTTTGACCGAAAACTCGGCTTTTGTGAACACATGGCATCCAGTTTTGTCATTGTGATGCGGGCCATGGGCATCCCGGCACGGGTAGTCACCGGTTACCAAGGGGGCCAACTCAATGCGGTAGATGGCTACTGGGTCGTTCGGCAAAGCGAGGCCCACGCGTGGGCTGAGGTGTGGCTCAGCGGTCAGGGGTGGACGCGGGTGGACCCCACCTCGGCAGTGTCTCCGGGTCGCACTGGCACATTCGAGCGGCTTCAGCGCGAACAAGGCGCCATTGGCAACGCGTTGAGTGGTGCCGTGAGTACCCAGTTTGCGCTCAACCTGCGTGCCTATTGGGATGCCGCCAACAACAGCTGGAACCAGTGGGTGTTGAATTACACCCAGGGGCAACAACTCAAATTGCTTGAAAACCTGGGGTTTGAATCGCCCAGCTGGGAAGACTTGATCTACGTCCTGATTGGCGCAGTGGTAGTGGCCAGTCTGGGGGCTGCGCTATGGAGTCTATGGGAGCGTCATCACAGAGATCCCTGGCTGCACCTGCTGGAACGGGCAAGCGCGCGATTGCGCCGCAGTGGCATCGATGTTGCGCCGAACAGCCCGCCGCGCCGCGTGGCGGAGCAGTTGATTCAGCAACTCGGGCCAGACCACCCCGGCGCCCCGATGCTGAAAGACTGGCTTTTGCGGCTTGAAGCAATTCGCTATGCCCCACCGGTTGCGGGAGCAAGGCCTTCCAACGGCCTCGCTACACTGAGACGAACCTTCAAACAACTGCCCTGGCCCAAGTGATTCTTCTCAAAAATTACCGTCAATGCTTTTCGATTGCTATCGGAATAATAGCTGCTTGCGCCCTATCAACGGGGGCCATGGCCGGAAAACCTCATAAAAATAAACGCAAGGTCGGCAGCTCTCAAAGTCAACCGCCACTGGCAGGCCCCTTGTATGGACAACGGGAAGATGCGATGCGTTTTGC
>JBBKVN010000249.1:0-3363 GCA_037968455.1 Rhodoferax sp. | reverse complement strand
CTTTGGCGGCGAGGCCATGGCTGGCTTTAGCGAACCCCGTCCCGGCGCGCACATGAAATTGTTTTTTGGGGATCTGCCCGCCGACTGGCGCCCTGAACCCGGTGGCGTCAGACCGCTGGCCCGCACCTACACCCCCCGCCGGTTCGACGCACTGCGCAACGAGCTCGAAGTTGAGTTTGTGCTGCATGGCGAAGGTGTGGCCTCCACCTGGGCGGCCCAGGTGCAAGTCGGCGACCGCCTGAAGCTGGCCGGCCCGGGTGGCGGCCACGATGTTTCCAACGAATGGAAGCATGTGGTGTTGCTGGTGGACGAGACCGCGTTGCCGGCTGCCGGCATGATCATCGATGCGCTGCCAGAAGGCTGCGTGGTCACACTGGTGGGCGAGGTCGAAGACGCGCAGGACGAATTGCTGCCCAGCCAGCGACCGGTTCACCACCTGACCTGGCTGCACCGTGCAACAACCGGCGCGGCGCCGGGCGCGCTGCTACAGGAAATGGCCCAAACCCTGGCTCTGATTCCGGACGCGCAATGGTTTGTGGCCTGCGAGGCCACGGCCATGCGCGTCATCAAGTCAACGCTGCTGAACGAGCGCGGCCTGAATCGCGAACAACTCATTTCCCGGGGCTACTGGAAGCTCGGCGCAACCGACCATCCCGATCAGGACATGGGCGACTGACCAAGCCGCCGCCCCCATCGACCTTGGACCTGCGTCAGGTCTTTGAACCCACCGCTCCGGAAAACGTATGTATCGCAAATTTGTCGCCGTCACCCTGTTTGTTTCTTTTGTCGCCATGTCGACGTCGGGGCTGCTGATGTTTGTCATCGGTCGTCCGTCATTCACGATGCAAATGCACCCGGTGCACAAACTGTTTGGCTTGCTGCTGGTGGCCGCGGCCCTGGCGCACATTGTTCTGAACTTTCGCGGTTTGAAAGCCCATGTGAAGGCGCGCGCAGCCAGCCTATGGGGCGCCGCGCTGGTGGCCGCTTTGGTGGGGCTGTATGCCGTGGCATTGAGCAACACCGTGCCACCGGACACGGCCGCCGCACTGGACGCGCTGGCCCAAAAAGCCGAGCAGCAAATGGAGGGGCGCTAAACCCCACACCGCTGTTTAATCTGATTCAGTCACTCACACCCACAAGGAGTCCCCATGAAAATTGCCGTTACCGCCGCCAGCGGTCAGTTGGGCGCTGCCATCGTCCGCGCCACCCTCAGCGTCGCAGGCGCGGAGAACGTGGTCGCTTTGGCACGAACCCCCGCTAAAGCCCAGTCACTGGGCGTTGAGGTGCGTCCCGGCAACTACGACGAAGCTGGCGAATTGGAGCAATCATTGCGGGGCATCGAGACCGTCTTGCTCGTGTCCGGCATGGAGGCACCAGAGAAGCGGATAGGACAGCACCGCAATGTGATTGCCGCTGCCCGCGCGGCCGGCGTGCGCAAGATCGTCTACACCAGTGTCCAGGGGCCTGAACAAGGCTCCGCCTTTTCTCCGATCGTTCAAAGCAATCGGCAAACTGAAGCCGATGTGAAGGCCAGTGGCCTCGCCTGGGTGATTGGACGCAATGGCATCTACATCGAACCGGATGTGGACTACATGGAAAACTACAAAGCCAAGGGCGAAATCGCCAACTGCGCCGCTGACGGCAAGTGCGGCTACACCACCCGTGCCGAACTGGGCGCAGCCTATGCCCAAATGCTGACCGGCGCCACCCACAACGGCAAGACCTATGCACTGCATGGGGAAGCCTTGACCCAGACGGCCTTGGCGCGGTATTTGAGCGAGGTGTGTGGCCAACCCCTGTCCTACCGATCGATGTCAGTGGAGGAGTACCGACTGGAGCGCATCGCTGAACTAGGCGAGTTCTTCGGCAGCATCATCGCGGGCATTTACCAAGGCATTCGTGAGGGGCATTACGATCACACCAGCGACTTTGAAGCCGCTGCTGGGCGAGCCCACCAGACCTGGGGCGACTATTTCGGTCGTTTGAAAGCGGTATAGGCGAAAGGGGTTCACCTCTTCAACCTATGGCCTTGCTTGCCAGCACTCGGCGTCACCATGAGCAGGGTGACCGTGCGCGGCCCGAATCAATCGTTCAGGGTTGGTCGATGCCGCGTTCCTGCCCGTTTGCACCGGTGCCATAGGGCGCCAAAGTTGTCAGGCGCGGATCCTCGATCGCGCCGCCAACTGTGAAGTGATAGAGCGACTGGTATGCAAGATCCTCGACCCCGAACGTGCGATGCACTGGATCGTCGAAGTAGCAGCCGATACCCGTGGCGCGCACGCCTGCGGCTTCGGATTCGAGATACAAGACCTGACCGATCAGCCCCGCTTCCCACAACAGGCGTCGATAGAACCAGGCTCCATGTGTAAACAGGGGTTCCTGATATTCGGCGATCATGGCCAATGAAAAAACACCGTCGCCGGCGATGTCCTGGTGGCAGCTGAGCTGCGTCGCAAGTCGTCGCGCATCACCGGTTTTGAGCATGCGCAGCGGCAGTTCGGCCGGGCAGCCTGGCGGCGTTGACCAGTCGAAGTCCGGGTTCATTGCGCGTTTCAGCTTGCCAAGCTTGCTCGGATCGCGAACAAGCAGGTACAGCCCAGGTTCGAGCCCCGTCACGCGATGAACAAACAGGCCCAGGTGAATGGCCGGATTTTCGGCCATCGTATCCCAGGGCATCGGGCGCCGGCTCGCTGGTAATTCGACACGCGGCAACAGGCGCGTGAGCATCTGGTAAAAGCTTGCGGAACCGATCGAGGTCTGACCATCACAGGCCTGAAGACTTCGCCGCTGCAGAATGATCTTTCCGGCCAGCGGACCGTCTTCGCTTGCAAGGCCGTTGCGCTCAGCCCTGGATGAGTCGAGCGTGCCGAAGCCTTGCGCCACGCCGGTCGGTTTAAGCGTAGCGGTGGCGACTTCGTCGATGGCCTCCCAACTCACTGGTTCGTCGCGGCTGAGCCGGTTCGCAGCGCCGTGCCAACACCCCCGGGTCAGATCGTGCACCAGTGCCGGATCGACGTGGCGCGGAACCTCACGCTGCGCAAAGGCCTGTCCGGCCCCAGCGACATGGGTAGGCCAGACCGCCAGGACTGCAACCGGGTGCTCGCGTTCGACACCCTCGAAGTCCTCGGCCCGGCTCAAGCCGAGCAGGTCGTCGATCGTCTCGTCTGCCAGGCCATGCAACAGCGAAGCGTTCCAGCCCAGAGTCGCTGCGGCGAGGCGCAGCGCACCGATCGCGTGCCCGGCGTCGTGCTGGCAATAGCGGAACGCACGTTCGCCGTACTTCCATGCCTCGCGCCAGTGGATCGACGAAAGCCCAAGCAGAAATGCCTGCGCCGGAAACTCCTGCATCAACGCCGTGAACAG
>JBBKVN010000248.1:0-5601 GCA_037968455.1 Rhodoferax sp. | reverse complement strand
TCCTTCGTGTAAGTGAAGCCGCCATAGGTCAGCCCGAGGGCACCGGCGGCAATCAGGATGATGCCGATGAGTTTGGTGGGATTCATGTATATTGACCTCGGTCGAGTGTTGAAAAGTCAACTCGCAGGATAGCTCAAATTTTTCGCCTTTTATGTGCGCCGACGCACGGAGCAAGTTTGATCAATCGAGGACGATGGGGAACCGAAAAAACATCCCTTTATTCACACCCAATCTTCAAGGAGATCCCCCATGAAACCTACCAAACGTTTGAAATCAGTCGCGGCATTGGCTGCCATCCTCGCATTAGGCGCCTGCGCCGATATGAACTCTAACAAGGCCCCCGGTAGTAGCTACCCCCAGTCAACCAATCCAAGCCGTGTTTACTCGGGTTATGGCGTGGTCCAAGCCATCGATCTAGTGGGGCAGAGCAGCAGTGGAGTGACCGCAGGCGCCGTGGTTGGCGCGGTCGTGGGCGGCATTCTGGGTAACCAGGTGGGCGGGGGCAGCGGAAAGACCGCCGCGACCGTGATCGGTGCGGCCGGTGGTGCTTATGCCGGCAATGAGCTGGAAAAAAGAAACCAGCAGCAAGCTGAAGCCTACAAATTCACGATCCGAATGCAGGATGGCTCCTACCAATCACTGACTCAGGCCAGTCATGCCGATATCCGTGTTGGCGATCGGGTGAAGATTGAAAACGGCACTGCGCGTCGTTACTGAGTCAAATTTTTTCGGCGCTATCGACCCAAAATCAGGGATGTCATGGCGCTAGCCCACCCGCGACATCAGGCGGCGGAGCTCCTTCTTGACGACGGCATAACACTCACAAGATTGCAGCTCCAGCCCGGCGCGGTCAAGTACAGCAATGTGGCCCCGGCGATAGCTGATCAAGCCTGCGCGTTGGAGTTTGCCGGCCGCCTCGGTAATGCCCTCTCGACGCACGCCCAACATGCTGGCGACCAACTCCTGTGTCATGGTCAATTCGTTTGACGGCAACCGGTCCAAAGTCTCCAACAGCCAGCGGCACAATTGCTGCTCGACTGAATGGTGCCGGATGCATGCTGCGGTCTGTGCCATCTGTGTCATCAGTGCTTGTGCGTAGACCAGCAACACACGCTGCAGCATGCCCGCCCGGGCGAACTCCTGAACCAGCAAGTTGCGCTCGACTCGGTAGGCGTGGCCCGCCGTCTGTACTACCGCTGAGCTGGGCGTGGTCTCGCCCCCCATATACAGCGCAACTCCGACTACACCCTCATTGCCGACCCCGGCGGTTTCAACCGATGCACCGGACGCCATGACATAGTGCAACGAAACAATGGAGGTGGTCGGAAAATAGGCGTGGCGCAACTGGCCGTTTGGTTCGTAAAGAGCGTCGCCAAGCGCCATCGGAACCAGTTCCAGATGCTCAAAAAGTCGCTCAAATTCTGTCGACGGCATCGCGGCGAGCAGATGGTTTTGAGTGGGATGGTGGACGGCAGACATTGCTGATGGTCGAGTATTGATGCGCGATCAAGTGGTGGAGAATTCCACACCAACGCCGCGGTAACCGAGAAAGCGACTCGACTGGTTGAACATCGGCTCGCCACTGACCCGAAACTGCTGGCGCGATCCGTCAGGATTGACGCGGTGAATGACAAAATCCAGAAACGGCTGGCGCGCGGCAATGATCGACCTCAGTGCGTCCCGCTCTGACTCATCCCAGTCACTAGCCGTCACATCGGGCGTTACGCCCACCAAAGCATTGACCTGAAGGCCGAGCATTTCCAAGGCCGGACCTGACACCTTGGTGTAAGTGCCGTTTTCATCTTGCTCCCAGTACCAGTCGGATGCCAATTCGGTCAAGCTGCGATAGCGGGCTTCACTCTCGCGTAGCTCTGCGGTGCGTTCGAGCACCGTCTGTTCCAGGCGAGTGGTGTAATTTTCGAGTTTTTTGTACAGCAACCGTACTTCCAGCATGTTGTGGATGCGCGTCTTGACTTCCACCAGATCGAACGGCTTGCTAATAAAGTCTTTGGCTCCCGTTTGCAAGGCGCGCAACTTGTGCCCTGGTTGGGCGGTCAGTACCAGCACCGGCAAATAGGCGTCTGTTGAATTGGTTTTCAACTCTTCCATGACCTGGAACCCATCCATGACGGGCATCTGCAAATCGAGCAGAATCAGGTCATAGCCATTTTTTCGATGCAGCGAGCCAACCTCTTGTGGGTTCATCGTCGAACTGACGCAGACATAGCCGCTGTCTCCAAGCACTTGCTCTAGCAGCAAGACGTTGGGCTCTTGGTCATCAACGATCAAGATGTTTGCGTGAAGTATCTCGGACTCGGTAATCATGACAGAGGCTCCTGGTTGGCTGGTCGGCTAGGGTGCTGGTCTGAAAATTTCAGTGCCACGTCCAGCGTCTCCATAAACTCTACGACCTTGATCGGTTTGGTGAGATAGCGAAAGAAGCCGGCCTCCAGACCTTTTTCTATATCGTTCGGGACGGCATTGGCACTGAGTGCTATCACGGGGATTTGACAGGTTGCCCGATCTTTCGCGAGGATTCTCAAGACTTGGAGCCCACCAATGTCGGGCAGGTTGATATCCATGAGAATGAGATCAGGAAGAGCGGTGCGCGCCAGCTCGATGCCACGGATGCCGTCCCGCGCGCTGAGCAGGTGAATATCTGGCCGGCGAGCTATCAAATCTTCGACCAGCACCAAATTGGCCGGGTTGTCCTCGACGTAGAGCAGGGTGTGCCGCGGCCCGTCGTTTTGAGCAGCCGTTTGAGCTAGCGCAGTGGTTTGCCGCATGTCGACAACAATTTCCAGGGCTGGGGCTCGGGCCGGGGCCAGATTCAGTTCGACCCAGAACACGCTGCCGTGGCCAACCGTACTTTCCACACCGATGACGCCCCGCATCAACTCGACAAGCCTTTTGCAGACGACTAGGCCGATACCCGTGCCCTCTTCAGTATTGCTTTTTTGACCCAGGCGATTGAAAGGCTGGAACAACTGTGCCAGTTGCTCCGCAGCCAGGCCCGTGCCCGTGTCGTGGACGCTGATCCGAATCGAATTCGGCGCGTTCCCTGCGGTACAGGCTACCGTGACGCTGCCGCCAACCCGGTTGTATTTGATCGCATTGGAGAGCAGGTTAATCAATACCTGTTTGACCCGTGTTCGGTCGGCATGGACACAGCGCGGCACGTCCGAAGCAGAGAAGGTGACGTGTATGTCCCGCTGTTGTGCTTGTGGTTCGATCATGGTCTCGCACTCGCGCATGACTTCTGCGAGCGAGACTGGTTCTACAGAAAGTGCCAGCTTGCCCGACTCGATCAAGGCGAGGTCCAAAATCTCATTGATCAACTCCAACAAGTACCAGCCCGCTTTGAGGATCTGATCGTTGCTGCGTTTTTGAGCGGTGGTCGGAGGCGGTACGCCGGACTCAATCAGCTGGGCGAAGCCGAGGATCGCTCCAAGTGGCGTGCGCAATTCATGACTCATGCTGGACAGGAAGTCTGATTTCGCCAAGTTGGCTTTCTCAGCTACAGACCTGGCATTCTCGAGTTCGACATTCTTGTCCAGAAGAGCTTGATCAAGTCGCGCACGCTCTTCCTCGACGCGCTGGCGTGCGGTGTTGTCGGTTCCAATCAGCAGGTAGCCAATGATGGCGTTTTGGGCATCTCGCAGCGCGGTGACCGACACCATTGCTGGCAGGCGGCTTCCATCTTTTCGGATGTAGGTCAACTCATAAATATCCTCGATGCCCCGAGAGGCTTTAAAGGCCAGCGCGCCAAAGCCTGGTGTAATGTGGGTTGCCAGTTCGAGGCTCAAGCTTTGAGCCCGCGCAATGAGTTCTTGAGTATCTGAAATTTCGGCTGGCGTGATTTTGTTCACCACCTCGGCAGCCGCATAGCCAAGCATCCGTTCCGCACCGACGTTAAAAATCTGGATCACACCCTTGGCGTCGGTCGCGATGCTCGAGAAGTTGGCGCTGTTGAAAATCGCATGCTGAAGCGCGCCGTTTTTGAGCAAGGCCTCCTGCTGCACCGCCTCGATGAATCCATTGGCCTTGCCGGGCTTCTTGGCAATGGGAGGGGGATTTCCAGCGATTGGCATGAGCTTTTTTTGGTGAGTAGTTTCGGCAGAACAGATGAACGCCGCGCTAACCTGCCTGAAGTCAGAGTAGCGCAAGACCCTGCATAGGCAGGACTTAGGGTGATCATATCGGTCTGTCAGTCCAACGTATGTACGCCAGCGAACAGACCACGACGTTTGCGGGCTCAACAATGGCCGCTCACGGGTGATTGGGCGAATGCCACATCACATGTTCATTCCAAATTTGGAGAAATCTCATGAAACAAGCGAATCGTGTCAACGCTGCTGTACCTGCCCTCATGGTGGCGCTAGCGCTGGTTTTGGGTGGTTGTGCCGGCATGACAGCGCAGGAAAAAGGGATCGCCACTGGTGCCGCTATTGGTGGTGTCGCCGGTAGCGCGGTCGGCGGAGGGGTTTTGGGAACTGCCGCCGGCGCGGCGGTTGGCGGTGTCATCGGCAATGAAGTCGTCAAAGAGAAGTAACTTGATGGCACTGGCAAGCGATCACACGTTCGCAGGCCCCCCTGGTGCCGACGCAGATTTTCCGCCAGGAGTCATGGCGACCGCTGAGTCGCCGCGTCTGCTGCTGCAGATGCCGGTCGACGTGCGTAGCGTCTCTTTGGTGCTGCTGGCCACGCTGGCCAGCGTATTTATGCTGCGCTGGGCCAGCCCCGTTTTCATCCCTTTGGTGGTCGGCCTGCTGTTCAGCTATGGACTGTCGCCGGTGGTGGACTGGCTGGCGCGCCGTCGAATTCCCCGCGTCTTGAGCGCGGCGGTGTTGGTACTGGGCATTGTTTCAGGCGTCGGAGCCACCGCTTATTCTCTCAGTGACGATGCCAGCCGGTTGATCGGGTCGCTGCCGTTGGCGGCTCAAAAGTTGCGCGACTCCATCAATTCCCAGCACAGCAAGACCGAAGGCCCGCTGGCCACGGTCCAAAAAGCGGCTGCCAAGCTCGAGCAGGCGGCTGAAGAAACGAATCACACACCGACGGTCGCGCGTGGCGTGCAACGGGTTCAGATTGAGCGCCCCAAGTTCGATGTCAAAGACCATTTGTGGACCGGTACGATGGGCCTGCTGGCCATGCTGGGGCAGGTTGGCGTGGTGGCGTTGATCACTTTTTTCCTGATGAGTTCGGGCGATACCTTCAGGCGAAAGCTCGTCAAACTTGCAGGCCCAACACTGGCAAAAAAGCGCATCACGCTGCAAGCGCTCAATGAAATCAATGACCAGATTCAACGCTTCATGCTTGTGCAAATTTTCACGAGCGCCCTGGTTGGACTGGCCACCTGGCTGTCCTTCATGGCGATTGGGATGGACAACGCAGCGGTGTGGGGTATTGCCGCTGGCGTACTCAATTTGGTTCCCTACATTGGCAACGTGGTGGTCACGGCCGGTTCCGCGCTGCTTGGCTATTTGCAGTTTGGTACGTTGGAAATGGCACTACTGATTGCCGCCATTTCTTTGGTGATCAACAGCATCGAAGGATTTTTATTAACGCCCTGGCTCACCAGCCGCGCCAGCAAAATGAACC
>JBBKVN010000247.1:0-3691 GCA_037968455.1 Rhodoferax sp. | reverse complement strand
ACCGACACGGTGCTGGCCAGTGTCACCACGACCCTGTCGGCCAATGTGGAGAACCTGATTTTGACCGGCAGTGCCGCCATCAACGGCACCGGCAATACGCTGGACAACATCCTGACCGGCAACAACGCGAACAACGCCTTGAATGGTGGCGCCGGAAACGATACTTATGTCTATAACCTGGGCGGCGGCCTGGACGCCATCACCGACGCCAGCGGCACCGATACGGTTCGCTTCGGTGCCGGTTTAGCACTTGATAACGTCGCGCTTCGGGTGGCAACGGTCAACGGGCAAAAAATTGCCCAGATTCGTGTGCTCGATAGTGGCGGCAATGAGATCCCGACACAGGGTATCGACTATGCGATGACGCTTGATGCACAGGGCCGACTGGTGTCGCCATTGGAAAACTTCGTGTTTGTTGACGGTCGCACCCTGGGCTGGAGCGATTTGCTGATTCAATCCACCTCGCTGATTGGCACCAACAATTCCGATCTGTTGATTGGGGGCCGCAATGACGACTACATCTTTGGCAGCAATGGCAATGACGTGATGTATGGGGGGTCGGGTAACGACCGCATGCTGGGTGACAACGGTGACGATCTGCTCTTTGGGGGCGGTGGCAACGACTTGTTGTATGGCGGCAATGGTGATGATCAACTGTATGGCGAGACCGGGGACGATCTGCTGGACGCTGGCAACGGCAACGACATCCTGATCGACACACTGGGCAACAACACGTTTTTCGCGGGCAATGGCGATGATTACGTTGTCGCCGGCGCCGGCGTGGACATCATCAACACCGATAACGGACGCGACATCGTGCAGGCCGGCGGTGGGGCCGATCTTGTGGTGACGGGCAACGACAACGACCTGGTCGAGGCCGGCGCAGGGAACGACAACATCAACACCGGAAACGGCTCCGACTGGATTGCCGGGGGCAAGGGGAATGACACCATTGATGCTGGACTGGATCGCAACATTTTTGCCTTCAACCGCGGGGATGGTGCCGACACCATCGTCAACAGTTGGTGGAACAACGACACGGTAAGCCTGGGTCAAGGCATTCGTTATGCCGATATCAAGTTGGCCAAGGTCGGCAACGACCTGGTGCTGGACCTGGGCGTTCAAAACGGGGTGAGCGACAGCATGACCTTCAAGGACTGGTATGCCAATGCGCAGAACCGGGGTGTCAACCGGCTGCAGGTGGTAACGGTGGGGGGTGACTACGACGCGACCTCAACTGATGTGACCCGCAACAAACAGGTCGAGCAGTTTGACTTTGCCAAGCTGGTGCAGAAGTTTGATGCGGTGCGCGCGGCGAATGCCAGCCAGGCCACTGGCTGGAGCGTAATGAGTGGTTTGCTGGACGCGCATCTGTTGGGCAGCAACACCCAGGCACTGGGCGGCGACCTGAGCTTCCAGTATGCGACCGCCGGCAGCGTCAGCGGCATCGGTTTGTCCGCCGCCCAATCCAGCCTGGCCGCCGGGACCGGTTTGCAGACACTCCAAAACCGAAGCCAGCTCGAAGTCGGCGTGGTCCGTCTGGCCTGAGATAAGGACGTATGAGCGTTTTTGCAACCGACGCGGCTGACTTTGCGCCCGACCTGCTGAGCATTCAGGAGCGCCCGCCGGCGCGCCTGCCGCGCACTGTGGGTTATGTGACTGCGGGCCTGTTTGGCGTGCTGGCGCTGTGGGCCACCTTTGGCAAGCTGGACATCGTGGCCACGGCCGAAGGACGCCTGGTGCCGCGCAATTACAGCCGCATCCTGCAGCCGGCCGAGGCGGGCGTGGTGCGAGAGGTATTGGTCCGTGAGGGGGAACACGTTCAACCCGGTCAGGTGTTGCTGCGCATGGATGGGACCCTCGCCGGAGCGGACCTCGGCGCTTTGACTGCCGACGTGGCATTCAAGATGCTAAGCCTGCGCCGCATCGACGCGGAGTTACGCGGGCAACCCTTGTTGTTGCAGGCCAATGATCCGCCTGACGTGGCCTCCCAGGTACTGGCCCAGTATCATGCCCGACGTCAGAGTTATCTGGACGCCATCGCCCAGGAAAAGGCCGACCTGGAACGCACCCAGCACGACCTGGCAGGTGGGCGCCAGCAGGTGGCCAAATTGGAGGCGACCGTGCCGCTATACCGCCAATCAGCCCAGTCCTACGAAAAGCTGGTGAAGGATGGATTTGTGTCAGAACTCGGTGCCAACGACAAGGTGCGCGAGCGCATCGAAAAAGAGCAGGAACTCAAAGTTCAGGAGGCCAACCTAGAGTCTTTGACGGCCGCGGTCGAACAGTCCAGCAAAAAGCTGGCCCAGATCAAGTCCGGCTATGAGAGTCAGTTACTGAACGAGCGGGTTGAATTGCAAAACCAACTGAAACGGACCGAAGGGGAGCTGCAGAAGCAAACCTACAAGTCCGGCCTGCTCGAGTTGCGCGCAACAGAAGCGGGCACGGTCAAAGACATGGTGACCTACAAGCCGGGGACCGTTGTGCAACCCGGTACACCGCTGCTCAACATCGTACCCAAGGATGAGCCTTTGCTGGCTGAGGTGGCCATTCACAATGAGGATGTGGGCTTTGTGGTGGTTGGACAGAGTGTCAAGCTGAAGTTGCAGGCTTACCCGTTCCAGAAGTACGGCATGTTGGAAGGTACAGCGGAGGTGGTCAGTGCCGATTCACTGGCCAACGACCCTCAGAAAGCCACCGCCCAGGGTCAGAGTCCACAAAGTTACAAGGCCCTGGTAAAGCTGGCAACGCAAGAGCTGAAAGCGTCCAACGGCGAAGTGCTCAAATTGACGCCGGGCATGTTAGTGCTGGCGGAGATCCACCAAGGGCGGCGCACCGTACTGGAGTACTTGCTGTCGCCAGTGCAGAAGGTTACTCAGGAGGCGGGGCGGGAGCGGTAATCTGGCTTGCAAATGGAGTTCGACGGGTTGACTCTGTTGCGCAGATCCTTGAAGGTCTGCTATCGGGCACTGATTTAGACAAACCCTAAGACTGCTTTGGGCACTCAGTCGACCGTCAACCGGAAATTCTGAGGGTCGGCTTTGTCCGATCCTCCGCCCCATCTATCCCAAGTTCAGCATTCGCCTCAGGCAGTCCCGCCAGATCGCGCAGCCCAATTGGGTAGGATCGGTTTCTACGGCGGCGCGGATTTTGTCGAATACCTCGTCCACCAGGGCTGGCAAAAAAGCGTTGATTTCCGGCTAGTGGCAAGCAGGCGCTTTCACGGTGAGGCAGGCAGTGTTCGCGTGAAAAATTCAGGCGCCCGGGCGGTGACTTGCTGGTGCAGGGCGTCACGGTCCACGCCGGCGGGATCGGTGCAGACGGCCTTGACGTATTGCTTACCCTTTTCGTTGCGGCTTGGCGGGAAGCTGTAGTGAGTGAACTTGCGCAGAATGTCCAGCTTGGCGTTTGGAATGGCTTTGGTAATGGGTTGCGCGTTGGCACCTGGTGCGGCCCGGTCGTCGTCAGAACCAACAACGATAGGGGCGGGAGCCGTGTTTCCTGCACGTTTCACCGACCTTGGCGCCCAGCTCGACCTCTTTGTGGATCGAAACGATCTGACTTTCCCTGAATCTTGATTTCTTCTTGTAGAGACTCCGTTGGTTGGAATTCTCTACTCCCGATGGGTACAGATTTTCGAGGGGCTTCAAAATGGACTCCCCAGTTCCAACGCTGCGGTCGCGTATAGGAA
>JBBKVN010000246.1:0-8368 GCA_037968455.1 Rhodoferax sp. | reverse complement strand
ATGGGTATCAGCCGCTATAGAAAAGGTAGCTGCCTGCGCAGTAAGGACTAACGCTAGAAGCACTTTTTTCATACAAAACCATTCTTTAACGTATCTATTAGAACCAGAAAAATCACCCTCGAATCGGCCCCGGCTCCACCACCTCAGCGATGGCGCTGCGCAATGATGGCGGCAAACGACTGCTGGCACCGCCCTTGTCCGCGAGGCTGCTGTAACGATTGCCTGCAGGCAGCACGTGCAAGGTGACACCCAACATCTCCAGGTGCTCGCTGGCCGCCGCTGCGCCAAAGTTGGAGCGCATGCGTCGCCCGTCGATCAACGTCACCGCCCCATTGCCTACCACCTCGACACCCGTGCCGCGCTCAATGATCAAAGCGGTGTCTTCGTCGATACCCACCCCCAACAAGTCCGGTCGCTGCGCAAGCACCGACATCAATCGACCCAAGCGGCGTCGCTCGGAGAAATGCTGATCAATGATGGCATTGGGCACGAAACCCAGCCCCTCCTCCAACACCGCTGCATCTTTTTTGGGCAGCACCGGCGTGCCGCCCTCGGCCAACATAATGTGCGACATCACCGCCGCACCGGCACTCGTGCCCCCAATACAACAACGGCGCAGGTGAAATGCCGTGTGCATGGCCCGGGCGGCCTCCGTATCCAGAAGGCGGGCCATCAGGCGACGCTGGTCTCCGCCACTCATGAAGATGCCGTCGGCACTCAAAATTCGGTTGATGGTGTCCGCCGCATTGGCGTCTTCCGGCGTGTGAATGGGCAGATGGGTGGTGCGGATGGCCCCCATTTCACGAAAAACCTGGTCGTACCCTCGCCATGACGCCGCCTGGTCCGCGCTGGCGGCGGTGAGCACCAGAATGTTCGCGCCTTCCCCTCCGCAAAGCGACAGAAAACGACGCAGGATGATTTTGTCTTTCAGCCTGTCTTCGGCCCCGCCAACGACCACAAGGCGGCCTGGGTGCGGGGACAGAGCCATGGCAGGAATAGAAAGTGCACTGGCACTGAGCGTCAAAAGTTGACGCCGATTCAAGGAAATGAGAGACATGTCAGAGTTCAATTGAGACAGGAGAGGCACAAAAGGTCGGTCAAAAGCGAACGACGGCAACTCTCCAGTTAAACAGTAGGATACGTCATCTTGATGAAAGTTCTGCGCCGGTGAAGCCACAACACCACAGAAATTTGATGAGCCAGCGCGCAACGGCACGCCCGGCTCAAGTCGACGGCTCCAAGTCACGCATCAGCGCGTTCAGTTTCTTCTGCAAATCGTCACGCAGGGCATACAAAGCGGGCAAACAGTCCAGCGCGTGGGATCGGTCGGCTGAGCCCACCAGTTCACGGGACAGCTGGTGCAATTCATGGTGCATGGCATCAATCCGCTGAAAATTGGGGTGCGCGCTAAAGCGTTGTCGCCCGGCGGTGTCAATCCACTGGCCCAACTGACACTGATGCAGATCCATCGGAGGCGGCACCAGGCGTGTTCCTCTCAAATAGGCCTCCACGCCAATGACCCAAGCCCGCAACTCCGCTCTGACAAACAGCAATGGCAAGCCCTCTCGCCCCACGGCGGGTCGGTTCAGCCAAGCCGCATTTGGGCGCCAGGCCGCGCACCAGGTGGGAACATCGTCAGCCGCCATGGGCCGGGCAATGCCATAGCCTTGTGCCAGCTCGCAACCCAGTTGAAGCAGCATGACGCCGTCGGCCACCGTCTCCACACCTTCGGCAATCACCTCACGCCGAAAGGCGCTCGCCAGGCCAATCACACCCTGCAAAATAGCCAGATCATCCGGGTCGTCCAGCATGTCATGCACAAAGCTTTGATCTATCTTGAGCATGGTGACTGGCAAGCGCTTGAGGTAGGCCAGTGACGAATAACCGGTGCCAAAATCGTCCAGGGCGAACTTGACACCAATGGCCCGGCAGGCCTCAATCACACGGGAAACGACTGTCACGTCTTCCAGCGCACTGGTTTCCAACACCTCCAACTCTAGGTCACCCGGCACAACCGACGGGCATGCCCACAGCATGGCCTGAAGACGCTCCGAAAAATTGGGCTGCTGCAACTGGCGGGCCCCGATGTTGACACTCACCGGCAGGTGCAGGCCGGTCTGTTGCCAGTGCACCATTTGGTCCAGTGCCGCCTGAATCACCCACTCCCCTAAATCTATCGCCAAGGGGTGATCCTCAATGAGCGGTAGAAAGAGAGCCGGCGCCAACAGGCCTTTTTCCGGGTGCTGCCAGCGAACCAAAGCCTCCATACCCACAATCTGGCCGGTACGAAGGTTCACTTTGGGTTGATAGTGGAGGACCAACTCTTCGTCTGCAATCGCACGCTTAATGCGGTCCAAGCTGTCGTGGTGACCGCGCACGCTGAGGTCCTCATCAGCGTCAAACGCGTGATAGCGATTGCGCCCCGCCAATTTCGCCTGGTACATGGCCTGATCGGCCTGACGCAGCAACTGGTCCGCATCAACCTCACCCATTTGCGGATAAAAAGTCACCCCCAGGCTGGCCGACACTTGCACCGTACCCTCCCCCACCACCACCGGCTGCGCTGCGGCCGCCAGCAAGCGCGTCAGCATGGGCTCGCAGGCGGCCACGTCCGCCAAGTCCACCAATACCGCCACAAACTCATCGCCGCCCAGGCGGGCCAGGGTGTCTCCCTCGCGCAAGGTCTCACGCATGAACTCAGACAGCGCAACCAAAACCAGGTCGCCAACATCGTGCCCATGCGCATCGTTGATGGCCTTGAACCCGTCCAAATCGAGATACGCCACCGCCAGCAATTGCCCCCGCCGCTGTGCCTGCGCCAAACCTTGCTGCAATCGGTCGGCCAGCAGCACCCGGTTGGGCAGGTTGGTGAGCGGGTCATAGTGGGCAATGTGCTCCAACTGCGCCTGATGTTGTTTGAGCGCCGTGATGTCAGAAAACAGGGCGACATATTGCTCAACCACGCCGTGGTTGCCACGCACGGCATTGATCGTCAACATCTCTGCGAAGACCTCGCCATTTTTGCGTCGGTTCCAGATTTCACCGTGCCAATGGCCTTTGTCCAGCAAATCGCGCCACATCGCCTTGTAGAACGCCTTGTTATGGCGACCTGAGCTCAACAAGTTGGGGCGCTGGCCCAACGCTTCGTCACGTGAGTAGCCGGTGATCCGCGTGAACGCTTCGTTCACATCGATGATGGTGCCATCCGAGCGGGTGATCGTGATGGCGTCGCTGGTGTGGGTGAACACGCTTGCCGCCAGGCGCAGCTTCTCCTCAGTTTCTATGCGATCGGTGACATCGACATAACTGGACACAAAGCCACCACCCGGCAAGGGCAATCCACGAATTTCCAACACCCGGCCATTGCTGAACCGACGCTGAATCAGATAAGGCTCACCGCTGCGGGTCACGGCTATTCGGTCAGCCAACTGCTGCTCAGGATCACCCGGACCGTAGTCGCCACGGCGAATATTGTGGCGAATGACGTCTTCAAAACGCAGCTCGGTCGTTTCAAACAAGCTGTCGGGCAACTCCTGCAATTGCTGGTATTGCGTGTTGTGCACGGTGACCCGCAATTGCTCGTCCACCATCGAGACCCCGCCCGGGAAGTAGTTCACGATCACGTTCAGAACTTCATTCTGATGACGCAACTCATGGGCCTGGTTGGCCAGCATCGATTGGTTGTCGCGCAGCATCTCCCGCATGACGGACTGTGCCTGGACGAGTTGCTGGATCTCCAGCACATTGCTTTGCACGGGGGCGACTTCCTGAAAGTCCAACTGCCCGATTTTGTTGCTTGCCGCAGCCAGAGCCTCTAGTGGCCGAGTCAAGCGCTTGAGCTGGGTTTTGGCGACCCAAGCCGTGACCCCCAGCAGGAGCAAAAGCGCCATCACCAAGGCCATCAAAATAGGGCGCCAATTGGGGGAAAAATCCGCTTCGGGTGCCAACGTCAACAACCAAAGTCGCTGCGCACCCAGTTGGTAGGGTTGAACCGAGGCCAACCATGCTTGCCCGCCCGCCTTAAAAACTAGCACGCCAGACGCGTGTCGCCCGCCGGTTCTCCAGGCGGTCAATGCCGCATTGACAGGCGCCAACGACAACTCGGCCACGGGCTTGAGAACGTGCGATTTCCACACCACATCGTCAATATCCGCCGGGCGGGCCGGCAGCGCCAACACGCGCTCGTCATCCGTCATCACCATGGCCAGGCCCGTCTTGCCGACCTTCGCGTTCAGGGTGTTGTAAGAGAGATCACGCAGCTTCAGGTCAAACCCGATGACCAGTTTTCGACCATCCGCCAGTGGCATGCCCAGCGAAGCCGTGATACCCGGATCACCGGTGGTGAAAAACACATAAGGCGCGGTCCACCCCATGAGACCGGTCGCTGCGCCGGCCATGCCGACTTGAAACCACGGGCGTTGGCGCGGATCGTAGTCTTGCTCGCGCCATTCCCGGGTCGTGCTTCCAGCAGGACTGCGGTTAATCAAAAGGTGGCGATTGCCCCATCGGGGCACGTCGGTCATTCGGTTGCGCCAAGACCCATCCGTTTGCGCCAGTAACAGCCAGCCCTGCCCTGTCGATGTGCCAGCCACCACGGAGGTGATCTGCGGCGACGTTTCCAGCACTGGCTGAAACAAGCGGTTAAAAGCCTCAGGTGACCCCAAGTCAGGCGCTATGCCGTCCAGCCAAAGCTGGCTCATTTCAAGCAACTTCACCGGCGGCGAAAAGGTGGCATTCAGGTCGGACTCAAGCTGGACGCGGGTGTGGTCAAAATGATCCTGAGCGATCTGCCTGGCCATCGGAAACAAGCTGAACACGACAAAGCAGGCGGCGACGATAAACGTCGTAGCGGCAACAAGACCGATCACGAGCGTCAATATGAGTTGCCGCAGGGAAGCTGGATGAGAAGAAGCTGAGCCCATGGGACGGGGAGGATAAACCATAAAAACCGCTACCGGTGCACTCGCAGGGCCACCTATTTGCCAGAGCAGGCTTTGTCATCCCTAGTGCTAGCCCTTCTTGGCGACCCTTGACTGATTGGTTCAGGATCGATTGACAGCACTTTCGACTCATCGATACACTAATAACCCAATAGTCATTAACCCCATGATTCTTTCCAAATTAATCTGTAAAACCAAAACCGAGGTGCAGGCCAAGCGCGAACGGCGCAAAGAAGCTCGTCCCGGCGAATTATTGGATGCGGCGCTTGACCTGTTTGTGGAAAAAGGGTTTGCGGCAACCCGGGCCGAAGAAGTTGCCAAACGGGCTGGCGTGTCCAAGGGCACGCTGTTTTTGTACTTTTCGAGCAAAGAAGAGTTATTCAAAGCCGTGGTACGCGAGAACATCTCGGTTCGATTCACCGAATGGTCCACCGAAATAGATGAGTTCCAGGGCAGCGCTGCCGACTTGTTGCGCTTTTGCATGACATCGTGGTGGGAGCGGCTGGGCGCCACCAAGGCCTCTGGCATCTCCAAACTCATGATGAGTGAGTCCGGCAATTTCCCGGAGCTTGCCCTTTTTTACCAGCACGAGGTGATCGAGCCCGGCAACCGCCTGATTGCGCGGGTGTTACAACGCGGCGTCGACAGCGGCGAGTTCGCACCCATGAACATGCAATATGGGGTTTACGTCATTTTGGCCCCCATGATGTTTCTGGCGATGTGGAATCACTCATTGGGTGCGTGTTGTGAGGCCAATGCGCAACTGGTGCCCGAAGATTACTTGGCCGTTCAGGTTGAAACCATTCTCAAGGGCATGTGCGTTCGCCCCTCCCCAACAACCCCTACTCTCCCAAATTCCTGATGAAATTACGAGTCAAATGGGTCGTCATTGGCCTGGTGGCCGCCTTGCTGGCAGCGGGCGCCGCGCGTACGCTGTCCTCGCGCCAAGCGCAGAAATCCGCTCTGCAAGCCCAGCAACTGGCACAAAAAACACAGGTTCCGGTGGTCCTTAACGCCAACGACTTGACCGATGCCAGCACTGTTGAATTGACGCAAGGTCTGTCCATTTCTGGACCCTTAAGAGCGGTCAACTCGGCCATGGTGAAAGCCCGTGTTGCCGGCGAGTTGCAGGGTTTGACGGTGAGAGAAGGCGACTTCGTCAAGGCGGGCCAGATCATTGCCCGCATCGACCCCACCGAAACCCAGGCCCGCTTGCGCCAAGCGCAGCAGCAGGCGGAGTCAGCCAAAGCGCAGGTGACCTTGGCGCAACGCAGCGTCGACAACAACAACGCCTTGGTGACCCAAGGCTTTATTTCAAAGAACGCACTGGAGTCATCAGACGCGACCCTGGCCGGTGCACAAGCGAGTTTTCAGGCGGCGCAAGCCGCCGTCGATGTCGCCTTCAAGTCGCAGGGGGACACCGTTTTGCGCGCACCCATCGCCGGCCAAATCGCCCAACGCCTGGCTCAACCGGGTGAACGTGTCGCTGTTGACGCACGCATCGTCGAAATCGTCGACCTGAGCGCCCTGGAACTGGAAACCGCCCTGAACCCCGCCGACGCCATGGCCGTTCAAGTGGGCCAAACGGCCCAACTCCGCATCGAAGGCGCCGCTGACGCCACGCCGGCCCGCGTGGTGCGCATCAGCCCGAGTGCCGCCGCAGGCAGTCGTGCGGTACTTGCCTACCTGTCGCTGGCGTCAACGGCCAACCTGCGCCAGGGCTTGTTTGCGCAAGGCACTTTGGTCACCGGCCAAACGACGGCATTGGCCCTGGCGTTAAACGCCGTTCGCACTGACAAGCCCCAACCGTATGTACAACTGGTGGTGAACAACCAGGTGACCCACCAAACCGTCACATTGGGCCAACGGGGCGAGTTTCAGGGCCAGACGATGATTGAGGTTGCCGGCGTCACGCCGGGCGCCGTCGTCATCCGCGGCGCGGTTGGCACCTTGCGTGAAGGCACGCCAGTGACTTTGGCGGCAGGCGCCCAGTAAATCATGTGGTTCACCCGTGTCAGTCTGCAGAACCCGGTTTTTGCCACCATGGTCATGCTGGCCTTGGTGGTGTTGGGCTTGTTTTCATTACAACGCCTGAAGGTCGATCAATTCCCCAACGTGGATTTCCCCGTGGTGGTGGTCACCGCCGATTACCCCGGCGCCTCGCCCCAGATTGTGGAAAGCGAAGTCTCCAAAAAAATCGAAGAAGGCGTGAACGCCATTGCCGGCATCAACGCCCTCACCTCGCGAAGCTACGAAGGCCAGTCGGTCGTCATCATCGAGTTCGGCTTGCACATTGATGGTCGCAAGGCGGCAGAAGACGTGCGGGAGAAAATTGCCGCACTGCGGCCCACGCTGCGCACTGAGGTCAAAGAGCCTCGGGTGATGCGCTTCGACCCGGCCTCTCGCGCCATCTGGTCAGTGGCCGTTTTGCCCGACAACGACACCCGCATTGGCCAACCCATGACACCGGTCGAGTTGAGCAACTGGGCGGAACAAACGCTTAAAAAGCGGCTGGAGAATGTGCGCGGCGTCGGTTCAGTCACTTTGGTGGGCGGCACCAAACGCGAGATCAACATTTACCTGGACCCACAGGCGCTGGAGTCGTATGGCATCAGCCCAGACCAGGTGGTGACTGCCGTGCGCAATGAAAACCAGGACCTGCCGGTTGGTGCGATCCGCTCAAAAGAGCAGGAACGCGTCATCCAAATTTCCGGGCGCATGCAGCGCCCCGAGGACTTTGGTCGCATCATCGTTAGCCGCAAGGGCGGTGCACCGATTCGAGTCGAGCAAGTGGCTCGCGTGGTGGACGGCGCCCCTGAAGTGGAGAGCCTCGCGCTGTACAACGGCCAGCGCACGCTGCTGCTCAATGTCCAAAAAGCGCAGGACGACAACACCATTGCCGTGGTCGATGGCCTGATCAGCACCCTGGCTGAGATCAAACAACAACTGCCGGCGGGTGTTCGCCTGGAGCAGATCACGGACGGC
The DNA here is from genome assembly GCA_037968455.1 of Rhodoferax sp. Taxonomy (GTDB): domain Bacteria; phylum Pseudomonadota; class Gammaproteobacteria; order Burkholderiales; family Burkholderiaceae_C; genus Rhodoferax. The sequence continues at coordinate 443 of JBBKVN010000246.1, read as the reverse complement.
TCCCGCCAGATTCGGGTGTCGGTGTCCAACGTGCGACAAACCCTGATTGAGGGCGCGTTGCTGACGGTGCTGATCGTTTTCTTGTTTCTCAACTCGTGGCGCTCCACGGTGATCACCGGGCTGACGCTGCCGATTGCCCTGATTGGCACCTTTCTGTTCATGAACCTGTTTGGCTTCACCATCAACATGATCACCATGATGGCGCTCAGCCTGTGTGTGGGACTGCTGATTGACGATGCCATCGTGGTGCGAGAAAACATCGTTCGCCACGTGCAAATGGGCAAAGGCGTGTACCAAGCCTCGATGGAAGGCACGCAGGAGATCGGCTTGGCTGTGTTGGCCACCACGCTATCGATCGTGGCCGTGTTTTTGCCGATTGGTTTCATGGGCGGCATCATCGGCAAGTTCTTTCACGAATTCGGCATCACCATCGTCGCGGCCGT
>JBBKVN010000245.1:0-6555 GCA_037968455.1 Rhodoferax sp. | reverse complement strand
GTCACACCCCGGCGCGCGCAGGCCTTCTCCAGGCTGCGCTGCATTTGCCGCACCGCGTCGTCACGGCACTGGCGATGGCGCTCCTGCAGCGCGAGCTGCTCCTCGACATATTCGACCTTCAGAATCGCCACCTCAAACACCCGACGGGTTTGCGCGTCGGTCTCGATCTTGCGCAGCGCATCCAGAAATGCCCGCTGCAACTGATCCAGCGGATCGGCGTCTTCATCATCCCCAATTTGGTGAAGCGCATCCTCCATGGGCATGGTGATACGTTCCATCATGGCGTGAAACAAATCCGTCTTGTTCTTGAAGTGCCAGTAAATCGCACCCCGAGTCGCACCGGCCGCCAGCGCGATGTCGTTCAGAGAGCTGCGCGAGACGCCTTTCTGTGAAAACACATGCTCTGCGGCATCCAGCAAGCGGTGCCGTGTCGCCAGGGCCTCTTCTTTTGTACATCGTGCCATCGTCGCCCTCCTTGGTTGACCTGTTGCTAATCAAAAATAAGTCTCCATTTTCATACATTCATGACTGTATGTATACTCCAACCTCTCATATATTACAAATGTGGGTGCCAGAATGTTGGCCACCCCCATCACTTTCCGGAAAACACCCATGCCCTCTTCTCGCGCCCGGCTGTCCTCTGGCTTGCCAAAAGCCCCCAAGATTCACCGCACCCTGGCGCTCAGCGCCCTCGGCCTGGCCGCCCTGCTGGTCGGTTGTGGCCCCAAAGCCGCCGCACCCGCCGGCCCAGCGGGTGGCATGCCGCCAGCCCAGGTGGGCGTTGTCACAGTCACGCCCGGTGATATCGGCTTGGTCACAGAATTGCCGGGCCGGTTAGAGGCCTCCCGCGTGGCACAAGTTCGGGCCCGCGTGGCCGGCATTGTGCAAAAGCGCTTGTTTCGCGAAGGCGGAGATGTGAAGGCGGGCCAATCCCTGTTTGAGATTGACGCCAGCCCCTACCAAGCCACTTTCGCCAGTGCCCAGGCCAACCTCGCCAAGGCAGAGGCCAACTTGATGCAGGCCAGCGCTCTGGCAGAGCGCTATAAACCGTTGGCCGCCGCCAAAGCCATCAGCGAGCAAGAGTTCGTTGCCTCACAGGCAGCCCAAAAGCAAGCCGAAGCCGATGTGGCTGTGGGCAAGGCAGCGGTACAAAGCGCCCGCATCAACCTCAATTACGCCGCCGTCACGGCGCCCATTTCCGGCCGCATCGGGCGCGCCTTGGTCACCGAAGGTGCTTTGGTGGGCCAGGGCGAAGCCACGCCATTGGCCGTGATCCAGCAGACCAACCCGATGTACGTGAACTTCACGCAGTCCGCCGCTGAAGTCATGAAGCTGCAGCGCGTCATGAAAGGTGGACAGTTCAAGCGCGCGAATGGCTCGGAAGCGGCCAGCGTCAAACTGGTACTGGAAGACGGCAGCGAATACGCCCGCACCGGCAAGTTGTTGTTCACCGACTTGACCGTGGACGCCACCACTGGACAGATCACGCTGCGCGCCGAAGTGCCCAACCCCGACGGAGTTTTGCTGCCCGGCCTGTATGTACGCGTGCACCTGGAGCAATCCAAAGTCAGCAACGCCATCACCCTGCCCCAGCAAGCGGTGACCCGATCCAACCAGGGTGACTCTGTGATGGTGGTGGACGCCGAAGGCAAAGTGGCCCCGCGCCCCGTGAAGGTGGGCGCCCAGCAAAACGGCCAATGGGTTGTTCTGGACGGTTTGAAGGCTGGCGACCAGGTCATGGTCGATGGCTTTCAGAAGCTGCGTGGCGGCGCACCGGTCAAAGCGGTGCCGTGGACCGCCCCTGGCGCAGCCAAGCCCGTGGCAGCCGACAAAGCCGCGAGCTAAGGACCACTGATCATGGCTAAATTTTTCATTGACCGCCCCATCTTTGCGTGGGTGATCGCCCTGTTTGTGATGGTGCTCGGTGGTGTGTCCATCACCCAGTTACCCATCTCCCAATACCCGCCCGTGGCGCCGCCCGCCATTGTGGTCTCCGCCGCCTACCCAGGCGCCTCCGCGCAAACGCTGGAAGACAGCGTGCTGGCCGTGATCGAGCGCGAGATGAATGGCTCACCCGGGCTGATCTACATGGAATCGGTGGCGCAGGCCAATGGTTCCGGCACGATTACCCTGAGTTTTGAGCCCGGCACCGACGCGGACTTGGCTCAGGTGGATGTACAAAACCGCCTGTCCCGGGCTACGCCTCGCTTGCCCTCCACCGTGACACAGCAAGGTGTTCGCGTCGACAAGTCCCGCGGCAACTTTTTGCAGTTTGTGATGCTTTCGGGTGCTGACGCCTCGCTGGACCCGGTGGCGCTGGGCGACTTTGCCTCACGCAGCGTGGTGCCAGAGTTGCAACGTATCCCTGGCGTGGGCCAGGTCCAGCTGTTTGGCACCGAGCGTGCCATGCGAGTGTGGATTGACCCCGCCAAACTACTGGCCTACAAGCTCTCAGCCGCTGACGTGACGGCGGCTATCCGGGCGCAAAACGCCCAGGTGTCAGCCGGCGAAATCGGCAGCCTGCCGAATGTGGCCGGCCAGGGCATTGCCGCCACGGTCGTCGTGAACGGCCAGCTCTCGACTGTTGAACAGTTTGGCAAGGTGGTGTTGCGCGCTAATGCCGACGGCTCCACGGTGCGGCTCAATGACGTGGCCCGAATCGAGCTGGGCGCGCAAGCCTACGCCACCTCGGCCCGCCTCAATGGCAAACCTGCCACCGGCATGGGCATTCAACTCTCCCCCAGCGGCAATGCGCTGGCTACTGCCAAGGCCGTGCGCGCCAAGATGCAAGAGCTGGAGCGATTTTTCCCACAGGGCATGAGCTGGACCATTCCTTATGACAGCTCCCGCTTCGTGGACATTTCCATCAGACAGGTGGCCGTGACCCTGTTGGAAGCCATTGGCCTGGTGTTCCTGGTGATGTTTCTCTTCCTGCAAAACATTCGCTACACCGTGATTCCGACCATCGTGGTGCCCATTGCGCTGCTGGGCACCTTTGCCTCGCTGCTGGCCATGGGCTTCTCCATCAATGTGCTGACCATGTTTGGCATGGTGCTGGTGATTGGTATCGTGGTCGATGACGCCATTGTGGTGGTCGAGAACGTCGAACGCATCATGAGTGAGGAAGGCCTTTCTCCGCGCGAAGCCACCCACAAAGCCATGGGTCAAATCTCCGGCGCCATCATTGGCGTGACCGTGGTGCTGATTGCCGTGTTTGTGCCGCTGGCGTTCTTCAGTGGATCGGTGGGCAATATTTACCGCCAGTTTGCGGCCGTGATGGGCGTGTCCATTGCGTTCTCGGCCTTCTTTGCGCTGTCGCTCACACCGGCCTTGTGCGCCACCTTGCTCAAGCCGGTTGAAGCCGGTCATCACCATGAGAAGAAAGGCTTCTTTGGCTGGTTCAACCGTGGATTCACCCGCACCGCCAAAGGTTACGAATCCGGCGTGGCCAAGCTGCTGCCCCGTGCGGGCCGAACCTTGGTCATTTATGCGGCCATCGTCGCGGCTGCCGTCGTGGTTTACATGCGGCTGCCCACCTCATTCCTGCCGAACGAAGACCAGGGCACCATGCTGGTAAATGTGCAGTTACCCCCTGGCGCTACACAAGAACGCACTCGGGCCGTCATGGAGCAAGTAGAAGGCTTCATGCTCAAGCAGCCTGAAGTGCAAAGCATGGTGGGCGTGCTGGGCTTCAGCTTCTCCGGCCAGGGTCAGAATGCCGGACTGGCGTTTGTCACGCTCAAAGACTGGGCCGAACGCAGTGCACCCGGCAGTTCAGCGGAGGGCATCGCCGGTCGCGCTTTTGGGGCAATGATGGGCATTCGCGATGCGTTCGTTTTCCCCCTGAGCCCCCCGCCCATTCCTGAGTTGGGCTCCTCCTCGGGATTCAGCTTCCGCCTGCAAGACCGGGCAGGCCTGGGCCGCGATGTGCTGTTGGCGTCTCGCAACCAACTGTTGGGCATGGCCGGTAAAAGCAAGGTATTGGCGGGTGTTCGTCCGGACGGCCTGGAAGACGCACCACAGTTGCAGCTTGACATTGACCGCGACAAAGCCAGCGCTCTGGGCGTGAGTTTTGACGCCATCAACAGCGTTATCTCAACGTCATTGGGCTCCAGCTACGCGAATGATTTCCCCAACGCCGGGCGCCTTCAACGCGTGGTGGTGCAGGCCGACGCCCCTGCCCGCATGCAGCCCGACGACCTGCTCAAGCTCAATGTACTTAACAATCAGGGGCAAACCGTGCCTTTGTCCGCCTTTGTTCGCACCAGCTGGGTCAGCGGCGCCATGCAGACGGTGCGCTACAACGGCTACTCTGCCATGCGCATCAGCGGCAGCGCCGCCCCTGGTTACAGCACGGGTGACGCCATGGCCGAAATGGAAAACTTCGCCGCGCAATTGCCGCAGGGCATGGGCTTTGAATGGACGGGGCAGTCACGCGAAGAAAAGTTGGCTGGCTCGCAGGCCATCATCCTGTATGGCTTTGCCATTCTGGCGGTGTTCCTGTGCCTGGCCGCTTTGTATGAAAGCTGGACCATTCCTCTGTCCGTGATTCTGGTTGTGCCACTGGGTGTGCTCGGCGTGTTGCTTGCTACCTTGTTACGCGGCTACGCGAATGACGTCTACTTCCAGGTGGGTTTGATCACCATCATTGGTTTGTCGGCCAAGAATGCGATTTTGATCGTTGAGTTCGCCAAGGACCTGCAGGCGCAAGGCAAGGGCGTGGTCGCAGCTGCCCTGGAAGCCGCGCATTTGCGCTTTCGACCAATCATCATGACCTCGCTGGCCTTCACACTGGGCGTGCTGCCCTTGGCCCTGGCCACGGGCGCGGGCTCAGCCAGCCAACGTGCCATTGGCACCGGCGTCATTGGCGGCATGATCACCGGCACTGTCTTGGCGGTGGTGTTTGTGCCCGTCTTCTTTGTGGTGGTTCGCAGTATTTTCAAAGGCAGTGAACGGCAACGGCGCTTTAACGCCGAACATGGCCAACACGCAGGAGCGACTTCCCATGAGTAAATTCAACACCCTCGCCGCGCCTCGCGCGCTGGTCCCTTTGGCTGCGGCCCTGCTGCTGGCCGGTTGCAGCCTGATGCCCGTGTATGAGCGCCCAGCGGCGCCCATCGAGTCGAAATGGCCTGAGGCATCCGTCAACCCCAGCACGGCTGGTTCTCCCGCTGCGGCTGACCTGGCCTGGCAGTCGTTTTTCGCTGACGCGACCTTGAACGAGCTAATCCAGACCGCGCTGACGAACAACCGTGATTTACGTGTGGCAGTGCTCAATATTGAACAGGCTCGCGCCCAACTCGGCATCCGCCGTGCCGACCAATTGCCAACGGTCAATGCAACGGCCACGGGCTCCCGCGCACCCACTGGGTCAGGCGGTATCAGCAGCACCTACACCGCTGGCTTCGCCATCACCGCCTATGAGTTGGACTTTTTTGACCGTGTCGGCAGCCTGAAAGAACAAGCACTGGCCCAGTACTTGGCAACACAAGAGGGCAGCAAGACGGCGCAAATCAGCCTGATTTCCACCGTGGCGCAAACCTGGCTGAGCTTGCTGACCGACGAGGCCTTGCTTCAACTCTCACGCCAGACCCTGGCCACACGGGACGACTCGCTTAAGCTGGTGCAACTGCGCTTCAAACACGGTGTAGTGTCCGAGCTGGACCTGCGCCTAGCCGAATCACTGCAGGCTTCCGCCCGCGTCACCCAGGCACAGCAGGAGCGACAACGCGCGCTGGACGAAAATGCATTGGTCTTGCTGCTGGGTCAATCCTTGCCGCCCGCCGCCCGCGCCCAGTTGGCAGGCGCCAACTGGGCGCCCCAGCAATTTGCAGTGCTGCCCGCCGGCTTGCCCTCGGACTTGCTAACGCGCCGCCCTGACATCCGGCAGGCGGAACAACAACTGGTGGCCAGCAATGCCAACATTGGCGCAGCCCGCGCGGCCTTTTACCCGCGCATTTCCCTGACCGCTGGTGCAGGCACCGCCAGCAGCGATCTGGGCAACTTGTTCAAAGACGGTTACTGGGGCTTCACGGTGGCGCCCCAACTTGTGCTGCCGATTTTTGATGGCGGCCGCAACCAGGCCAATCTGGACGGTGCCAAAGCGGGTCGGGAAATCGCCGTGGCGCAATACGAAAAAGCCATTCAAAGTGCGTTTCGGGAGGTGGCCGATGCCTTGGCCGCCAACGCCACCCTGGCCCGCCAGTTGCGCGCCCAAGAAGCCCAGTTGGCCGCAGAAACCGCTCGCCATGGCTTGACGGATCTGCGTTACCAAAATGGTGCATCCAGCCAGCTGGATTGGCTGGATGCCCAGCGCTCGCTGTTCAGTGCGCAGCAGGCCTTGGTGCAAACACGGCTTATCTACAGCCAGAGTCAGGTCGCCTTGTACAAAGCGCTGGGCGGCGGCGCACCCACCACCCCTTAAGCCCAAACGGCCACTTCGGCGCGATTCTTGCATGTGACAGGCATGCATGAATCCTTAAGAATCGTTGTCGTGGCCCCCGATCTGGCGGTGCAAGACCCGGGTGACGACCATGCCGTCAGCCAAGCGGAACG
>JBBKVN010000244.1:0-4182 GCA_037968455.1 Rhodoferax sp. | reverse complement strand
CGTGTTGTAAAACGAAAAGGAGGCCCTCGAGGTGGCGACCACCCCCAGGCGCGCCATGAGGGGTTGCGCGCAATGGTGGCCAGTGCGCACCGCCACGCCTTCCTGGTTGAGCAAAGTGCCCATGTCGTGCGGGTGAATGCCTTGCACGGCAAAGGACAGCACAGCGGCCTTGTCCTGCGCGGTGCCGATCAGGCGCACGCCGTCCAGCGCGGTCATTTGTTCGATGGCATAGCGCAGCAAGGCATGCTCGTGCGCGGCAATAGCGGGCATACCCATGTTGGAAAGATAGTCCACCGCCGCACCCAAGCCGATGGCCGCGGCGATTGGCGGCGTGCCGGCCTCGAACTTGTTGGGGATTGGGGCGTAAGTGGTTTTCTCAAACGTGACGGTGTGGATCATGTCGCCACCGCCCTTGAAGGGCTGCATGGCCTCCAGCAACGCGGCGCGGCCATACAAAATGCCGATACCGGTCGGGCCGCACATTTTATGGCCCGAGAAAGCATAAAAGTCGCAGTCCAAGTCCTGCACGTCGACCGCCATGTGCGGCGCGGCCTGCGCGCCATCGACCAGCACCGGAACGCCCCGTGCGTGGGCAAAAGCAATCATCTGCTTGACCGGATTGATGCTGCCCAGTGCGTTTGAGACATGGCCGACGCTCACCAGGCGGGTGCGCTCATTGAACAGCGCCTCGTACTGATTCAATTGCAGTTCGCCCGCGTCGTTCATGGGCACCACACGAATCTTGGCACCTTTCTCCAGCGCCAGCATTTGCCACGGCACGATGTTCGAGTGGTGCTCCAGCACCGTCAATATGATCTCATCGCCCGCCTTGATGTTCTGGCGGCCCCAGCCTTGCGCCACCAGGTTGATGCTCTCGGTGGTGCCGCTGGTAAAGATCACTTCACGCGCTTCTTGGGCGTTGATAAAACGCTGCAGCTTGACTCGCGCCGCCTCGTAAGCCGCAGTCGCCGTCTCAGACAGGTAATGAACGGCGCGGTGAATGTTGGCGTGCTCGCTGCTCTGGTAGTGCACCAAGCGGTCGATCACGGCTTGCGGCATCTGGCTCGACGCCGCATTGTCCAGGTAGACCAGTGGTTTGCCCTCCACCGAGAGTTTGAGGATCGGAAAGTCCTGGCGAATGCGGGCCACGTCAAACGCGACCGGCGTGCTGGTTGATAGCGACGTTGGCAGGGTGTTCATGGCTGGCCCGTGGTTTGTTCAAGCACCGTCTGCTCCAGCTGCCGGCGCAGTGAAGCAACCGGAACCCGGTTGATAACGTCAGCGCCAAAGGCGTAGGTCAGCAGATTGCGCGCCACTTGCTCCGACAAGCCCCGACTTTGCAGGTAGAACACTTCATCGCTGTCCAGCTGGCCGACGGTGGCACCGTGCGTACATTTCACGTCATCGGCAAAAATCTCAAGCTGAGGCTGGGTGTCGACCACCGCCTTGCGGGAGAGAAGCAGGTTGCGGTTGGACTGGGCCGAATCGGTTTTTTGCGCACCGGGGCGCACCATCACCTGACCGTTGAACACCGCGTGTGCGCTGCCACCCACAATACATTTGTGCAACTGGCGGCTGGTGCCGTGCGGCTTGGCGTGGTCAATGAAGGTGTGGGTATCGGCCGTTTGTTCGCCGCCGATCAAGGCCAGACCGTCAAGCACGCACTCCGAACCTTCGGCCGTCTGGGTCGTTTTCAGGTCGAGCCTTGAAATCTGCCCGCCCAAGGCAATGCTGACCGAGTGGTAGCGGCTGGCGGACGCGAGCGACACGGCGCAACTGGCCATGTGAAAGGCCTGTGTGCTTTCACGCTGCAGGCGCACGTGGCCCAGCTGGGCGTTCGGGCCCACGGCGACCTCGGCCACCGTATTGGTGAAGTAAGTGCCGTCGTGCAAGGCGACATAGTCTTCAATCACCGTCGCCCTGCTGCCGGCCCCGGCCATCAGCAACAGGCGCGGGTGGCTGGCAACGTCGGGTTGCGTTGAAATGAAGAGCAGGTGTACGGGCGCGGACAGGGTGGTGTCACGCGGCACCATCAGCACGGCCGCATCCTGCAGAAAAGCGGTGTTGAGTGCCGCAAACAATGCATCACCACTGGCGGCGATCTGGCCCAGATGCGCCTGGATGGATGCAGTCTGGGTGGCCAGCATGGAGGCAAGCGTGCCTACCGCAATGTCGCCATCCGGCGAGAGACTGGACAGCTGCGGTGCGTGCACGCCGTCGACAAAAACCAGCCGCGTCGTTGCCTCCTCGATGTGCAGATGAGCGATGTCCTTGGACATCAGGTCGGTGGGCGTGCGCAGCGGATGAAAAGATTGACGCGAAAAAGCGGCCAGGCTGGTGAAGCGCCAGGCCTCATCGTGCGTGCTGGGCAGCGTGAGTGCGCCCACGCGTTCCAGCGCTTGGGCGCGCAAGGCTCTAAGCCAATCCGGCTGAGTGGGTGCCGAGTTGCCGGCCGGCAGCGCCAGCGCAGCCAACAGGCTGTCCAGCACACCTCGCTCCGTGACCAGTGCGGTGTCAGTACTCATGCCACGGCTCCCGCAACCTCGGCTTCGGCCTCGATCCAGTCGTAGCCGCGTTCTTCCAATTCGAGCGCCAACTCCTTGCCGCCGGTGCGAATGATGCGACCTCCGCTCATCACATGCACGTAGTCGGGCACGATGTAGTTCAGCAACCGCTGGTAGTGCGTGACCAGCACGATGGCGTTGTTCTTGTTGGCCAGGTGGTTGACGCCTTGCGACACCACCCGCAGCGCGTCGATGTCCAGACCGGAGTCGGTTTCATCCAGGATGGCCAGGCTGGGCTCAAGCAGCGCCATTTGCAAAATCTCGTTGCGTTTTTTCTCGCCACCGGAAAAACCTTCGTTGACGCTTCGCTCCAGAAACTCGGGACTCATCTCCAGCAGCTTCATCTTCTCGCGCACCAGGTCGTCAAACTCCAAGGGGTCCAGTTCCTCCTGCCCGCGCTCGGCCTGAATCGTGTTGTAGGCCAGTCGCAAGAACTGGCTGTTGCCCACGCCGGGAATCTCGATAGGGTACTGGAATGCCAGAAAAACCCCCGCACGGGCGCGCATTTCAGGCGACAGTTCCAACAGGTTTTTGCCCTGAAACAACACCTCGCCGCCCGTCACCTGATAGGCCGTGTGGCCCGCCAACACTTTGGCGAAAGTGCTCTTACCCGAGCCATTGGGCCCCATGATGGCGTGCACTTCGCCGCGCTTGACGGTGAAGTTGAGGTCTTTGAGAATCGCGGCCCCGTTGACGCTGGCGCACAAGTTGCGCGCCTCCAGCAATGTAGGGCTATTTTCAATAATCATCCGACGCTCCCTTCCAGTTTGAATCCGAGTAATTTGGTGGCTTCAACCGCGAACTCCATCGGCAGCTGTTGAAACACGTCCTTGCAAAAACCATTGATGATCATGGAGACCGCTTCTTCCGCCCCGATGCCGCGTTGCGCGAAATAGAACATCTGGTCTTCGCCAATTTTTGAGGTGGATGCTTCGTGCTCCACCTGCGCGCTTGGGTTTCGCACCTGGATGTACGGGAAGGTGTTGGCGCTGCACCGGGTGCCCACCAGCATCGAATCGCACTGCGAGTAGTTGCGCGCGCCTTCGGCACCCGGCATCACCTTCACCAGGCCGCGGTAGCTGTTGCTCGACTGGCCGGCCGAAATACCCTTGCTGACGATGGTGCTGCGGGTGTTTTTTCCGATGTGGATCATCTTGGTTCCGGTATCGGCCTGTTGGTGGTGGTTGGTTACCGCCACCGAGTAGAACTCACCCACCGAGTTGTCGCCCAGCAAAATGCACGACGGGTACTTCCAGGTGATGGCCGAGCCGGTCTCCACCTGGGTCCAGGAAATGCGCGAGTTCACGCCCCGGCAAAGACCGCGTTTGGTGACGAAGTTGTAGATGCCACCGACGCCGTTCTCATCGCCTGCGTACCAGTTTTGCACGGTGGAGTATTTGATATCGGCGTTGTCCAGCGCCACCAGTTCGACCACAGCGGCGTGCAACTGATTGGTGTCAAACTGCGGCGCGGTACAGCCTTCCAGATAGGACACTGAGGCGCCTGCTTCGGCCACGATCAGTGTCCGTTCAAACTGGCCGCTGTCTTGGGTATTGATGCGAAAGTAGGTGGACAGATCCATCGGGCACTTCACCCCCTTGGGAATGAAGCAAAACGA
>JBBKVN010000243.1:0-3396 GCA_037968455.1 Rhodoferax sp. | reverse complement strand
ACCGCGATCTATTGCTTCGTGGTGTCGATGATTCTGATTTTTGCCAACCCATTCTGGAATTACGCCATCGCCATGGCTGCCGGAAAATAAGTCATGCTGTTCGACTGGTTCACCGTCGGCGCGCAGGCGCTCAACTTCCTCGTCCTGGTATGGCTGATGAAGCGATTTCTTTACAAGCCGATCCTCGACGCCATCGACGCAAGGGAGAAGCGAATCGCCTCAGCCCTTGCCGATGCTGCCTTGAAAAAAACCGCCGCGCAAAAAGAGCGCGACGAGTTTCTTCAAAAGAATGAGGATTTTGATCGACAGCGCAACGAAATGCTGGAGCAGGCCAAAGACGAGGCCAAGGCCGAACGCCAACGTTTGCTCGACGAAGCCCGACAAGTGGCCGACAACTTGCGCACCAAGAAAAAAGAGGCGTTGGCCCGCGAGTTGCAAGCCCAGCATCAGGACATCGCCCGTCGAAGCCGTGAGGAAGTGTTTGCCGTTGCACAAAAGGCGCTGACCGCTCTGGCGGGGCTGAGCCTTGAAGAACGCATGGGCGCGGTGTTCGCGCGGCGTTTGCGAGAACTTGACGACGAGGCCAAGGCGGGGCTCGCCAAAGCATTGAAGACATCGTCCAACTCGGTTCTCGTGCGCAGCGCCTTGGAACTACCCTCAACGCAACGAGACGACATACAGCAGGCGCTCAATGAGTCGCTCTCGTCTGACATCAAGATTCAGTTTGATACCGCGCCGGACTTGATCAGCGGCATCGAACTGTCAGCAAACGGGTGGAAGGTCGCCTGGAATATCGCGGATTTTCTTGCCTCGCTTGAAAAGGATGTCGACGAGGTTCTGAAAGCGAAGGAAGGGGCGCAACCCCAGGCAAAGAAAGCGTCTGGATTAACGAAGCCTGAAGAACCCAAGCCCGAGATCGCAAACCCATGAACATGGAACCTGCTGAGGGCCTGGAGAAGATTGTTGACAGTGCGTTCGCGGGTATGCGCGAAGCGCGGGAGGCCTTCGAGCCGAACCTTGCGCCACGAGAAGTGGGCACGATCACCAGCGTGTCAACCGCCATCGCCATGGTGTCGGGACTGCCTGGGGTGGGCTATGACGAGTTGGTGAAATTTCCCGGCAATGTGTTCGGCATCGCCTTCAATGTGGACGAGAGCGAGATCGGGGTGGTTCTGCTTGGCGACTATTCTCGCCTGCAGGCCGGTGACCAAGTCGAGCGCACCGGCCGGGTGATGGACATCATCGTTGGGGAAGGCTTGCTGGGCCGGGTGATTGATCCGCTGGGTCGCCCGCTCGACAACCAGGGGCCGGTGGTGGCCAGCAAACGGTTGCCCATCGAACGTCCGGCAGCGCCCATCATGGACCGCGCACCTGTGACGGTACCTCTGCAGACCGGCCTGAAGGTGGTCGATGCCTTGATTCCGATCGGACGCGGCCAACGCGAGCTACTGCTGGGCGACCGTCAGACCGGCAAAACTGCCATTGCGATTGACACCATTCTCAACCAGCGTGACAAAGATGTGCTGTGCGTCTACTGCGCGATTGGCCAGCGCTCTTCCGCGGTGGCGAAGGCAGTCGCGGTATTGAAGGACCACGGCGCGATGGCCTATACCGTCGTGGTGGTCACCGAGGGGAATGATCCTCCGGGCCTGGAATACATTGCGCCCTACGCCGCGACCAGCATTGCCGAGCATTTCATGGAAATGGGCCGCGACGTTCTCATCGTGTATGACGACCTCACGCAGCACGCCCGCTCTTACCGCGAGTTGTCACTGCTACTGCGTCGGCCACCCGGTCGTGAAGCCTTCCCAGGCGACATTTTCTACATCCATTCGCGTCTGCTAGAGCGCGCCACCCGTCTGCGTGAGGAGCGCGGCGGCGGCTCACTCACGGCCCTGCCCATCATCGAGACTGAAGCACAGAACATTTCTGCCTACATTCCAACCAACCTGATCTCCATTACCGACGGACAGATCTACCTCTCACCCTCGCTGTTCGAATTGGGCGTTCTGCCTGCCGTCGATGTCGGTAAGTCCGTCTCGCGGGTTGGCGGCAAGGCGCAACGCGCCACCTACCGCGCCGTAGCTGGCGACCTCAAGCTCGCCTATGCACAGTTCGAGGAACTGGAAACGTTTGCCCGCTTTGGGGCCAAGTTGGATGAAAGCACCACCAAGATCATCGAGCACGGGCGACGCATTCGGGCCTGCCTCAAGCAGCCGCAATCTGCACCGGTGTCTGTCGCTGCCCAAATTGCGGTGCTGATGGCATTAACCGAAAAGCTCTTCGACAGCGTGCCGCTTGACCGTATGCCAGAGGCCGAACGGGCGGTGCGTGAAGCCTCCGCCGAGCTGCCAGACGACCTTCAAGCGCGTTTCGACACCGCCACCAAATTGAGCGATGCGGATCGGACGACGATTGTCGAGATCGCCCGTACAGCGCTTGCCGGCTTTCAAACCAGGGTGGAGCGAAAGGCAGAAACACACGACAGCACCCAACCCAAGTCGGCCAGCACGGAATCGTCATGAGCGACACCACCGCCAGTCTGAGCCGCAAGATTGGCACCGCCGGCGACCTTCAATCCGTGGTTCACACGATGAAGGCCGTGGCCGCATCCAGCCTCGGTCAATACGAGAGCGCAGTGCGCGCCCTGAACGACTACTACCGGACGGTACAACTCGGGCTGGTCGCGTGCTTGCGCGAGATCGAGTCTCCTCTTGCGCCGGCTCACATGCAGAACAAAGAAACGGGTTCCATCGTCGCCGTGGTGTTTGGTTCCGACCAGGGACTGGTTGGCCAGTTCAACGACGTGATGTCCGATTTCGTGGTCAAAACCCTGGCGGGTTTGCCGCCTCAAAAAACGGTCTGGACCGTTGGCGGGCGCATCCGATCAAGGTTGACGGAAACGGATTTGGAGCTGGGAAAAAGCTTCCTTCTACCGGGCTCCATTGGCGCGATTACGCCGTTGGTCGGGCAGATCCTCATCGAGTTCGAAGCGCTGCGTGAAAAAGGTGAGGTTGCGCAGCTCTACGTTTTTCACAACAGTCCTAACGCCGGGGAAATTTACAGCCCCGCCTGCCAGCGCTTGCTGCCGCTCGACGAGGTCTGGCAGCATGAGTTGACGGCGATGGCCTGGCCGACAAAAATTTTGCCGGAAGTCATGAATGGCGGGGCGGCGACCTTGCTGGCGTTCGTGCGGGAATACCTGTTTGTCTCTCTTTTCAGGGCTTGTGCCGAATCCCTGGCTAGCGAAAACGCCAGCCGACTGGCCGCCATGCAGCGCGCGGAGAAAAATATTGACGAACTGCTGGAAGACCTGAACCGCTCGTTTCACCGTTTGCGCCAAAGTGGCATTGACGAAGAGTTGTTTGACCTCGTCGCAGGCTTTGAAGCCTTGAA
>JBBKVN010000242.1:0-3630 GCA_037968455.1 Rhodoferax sp. | reverse complement strand
GTGCCGAAGGCGGCCTGCAACTGCTTGAGCTCAATCTTCATGTGCTCGCGCAGCTTCAAGTCCAGCGCGCCCAGCGGCTCGTCCAGCAGTAAAAGTGTGGGCTCCAGCACCAAACTGCGGGCAATGGCCACCCGTTGTTTTTGTCCGCCTGAGAGTTGTTCCACGCGCTTGTTCTGCGCCCCCGGCAGGCTGACGCGTTCCAGCATCTCACCTACGCGTCGGTTGATCTCATCTTGTGCGACGCCCCGGCGAGCCAGGCCGTAGCCCACGTTCTCGCCGACCGACATCATGGGAAAGAGCGCCAGATGCTGAAACACCATGTTCACCGGGCGTCGGTTGGGTGGCACCCCGTTCATGGGCTTGCCGCCAATGCGAATCTCGCCAGAGTCCGGGCTTAAAAAGCCCGCAATCATGCGCAACAAGGTGGTTTTGCCACAACCCGACGGGCCAAGAATGGAGAAAAAACTGCCGCGCTCTACGCTGAACGACAGTTCATCCACCGCCAAAAATCCGCCGTAGCGCTTGCCCACGCGCACGGCTTCCAGGTCAGGCTGAGTCCCCCCGGTCATCGGGGGGATCGCAGCAGTGTCGGAACTCAAGCCGGGTCGCCTTAGTTGGCGGCCTTGATGCGGTCTAGCACGCGACCTTCAATTTCCTCAATGCCAGCCGGCACGGCGGGGTACCACTTCACGTTTTTCAAGGCGGCTTCGGGGAAACTCTCTGCGAATTGGGCTTTGAGCTTGGCATCCATCAACTGGTCTGCACCTTTGGATGCGGTGAAGTTGCCAGCCGCTGAGGCCACACGGGCAGCAATTTCGGGGCGCATATTGAAGTTAATCCAGGCGTAGGCACCGGCGTCATTTTTGCCTTTGGCAGGCAGTGCAAAGGTGTCAATCCAGCCCAGAGCGCCGGATTTTGGCGCAATGTACTGAAACTCGGGCTTTTCGGAATTGAGCTTCCAGCCGCCGGTGTCCCACATCATGGCGCCCACAATTTCACCGGCTCGCATGCCGTTGAGCAACTGGTCCTTGTTGTCCCAGTAAAACTTGATGTTGCTTTTGCAAGCAATCATGGTCTTGCCGACTTCGTCCATCAATGCGCCATAGGCTTTGGGGTCACCATACAACGCAAACGGGTCTTTGCCAGCGGCAAAAGCGAAGGCCAGCAGGGTTGGCCGTTTCAGGCGCATGGCCGTTTTGCCTTTGACATCGGCGCGGCACAGGTCAGGGTAGTCGGCCATCTGGGTGAGTTTGGTGTTCACCACCAAGCCGTCCGTGCCCCAAATGTGAGGCAAACCGTAGACTTTGCCCGCCAAGGTGGTGTTTTTCTTGGTGGCTTCCAGCATCGATGGAATGAACAACTCGGCTTTGAGTTTGCTCAAGTCCATCGGCTTGTAAATGCCGAACTCTTGTTGAGGGCCGGTGATGCGGTCTTGTGACGGCTGGGCCAGGTCAAAACCTGCGCCACCGGTGGCGCGTAATTTGGAAATCATTTTCTCGTTGTCAGACAGTGTCACCTCGACGGTGTAGCCGCTTTCCTTTTCGAACTCGGCCACGATGTCCGCCGGAGCGTAGCCGCCCCACGTTAGCAATCGGAGTGTTTTTTCCTGCGCCATGGCAGAGCCCGCCATGGTGATCGCGACCACGCCTGCAGCGATAAGGGTGAGTTGAGCTTTCATGCTTGTTTCCTTGAAAAGTGTGACAGAGATGAATGACGACCAGCGAGGCTGGCGGACGCTGAAGATTACTGCAGCCATGTGACAGTTAAGTGTCACTGTTGTGGCTGGTGTGTGTCTACGGTCAACCGGGAACCATCCTAGGAACACCGGTACTCCTTGCCTATCCCAAATCGGCACATGACCGGTGGAAACAGGCGGGATTTACCCTAGGCCCTGGTTTAAGGTTGACGCAAATGCCAGGCCTTGGGTCGAGTAAAAGCTTGAATGCCATAGGTGGACAAGGTCAGGCCTACGCCCGAGTCGCCATGGCCGCTCCAAGGCAGCCGGGGGCTGACGCGGTCACAGCAGTTCCAGTACACGGTGCCCGCGTTCACTTGGCCCAACAGGGCTTTGGCACGCGCCTCGTCCCGGGTGAAGATGCCTGCCGTCAAACCATAACGGGTGTCGTTCATGAGCTCCACTGCTTGGGCGTCACCCGTGACCTTTTGAATTCCGATGATGGGACCAAAACTCTCTTCGCGCATGAGGGCCATGTCGTGATTGACGTCGGCAAACACGGTGGGCTCAAACCAGTTGCCCGGCCCAGGCAACCGCTTGCCACCGGTGAGCAGGCGGGCGCCCTTGGCCTGGGCATCGACCACTTGTGCCTCCAGCACATCGAGCTGTGGCGCGCGGGTGATGGCGCCGATATATGTGTCTGCGCTCATCGGGTCGCCCGCTTTGAACGTCTTTACCGTAGCCACAAACGCCGAAACAAAGTCGTCGTAAATGGACTCATGTACATAAATTCGCTCCACCGAGCAGCAACTTTGGCCGGTGTTGTACATGGCGCCGTCCGCCAGCGACTCGGCGGCTGTTTTTGGGTTGGCATCGTCGCAGACGTAAGTCGGGTCTTTGCCGCCTAACTCCAGTTGCACTTTGACCATGCGCGGCCCTAGCGCTTCCATGATGCGGGCACCGGTGGCATGTGAGCCGGTGAAGAACAAACCGTCAATTTTTTGTGCTAACAGGGCGGCGCCCACATCGCCACCGCCAATCAAGGTGATGAAGGCGTGCTCTGGCACGCCAGCCGCGTGCAGCAAACGGGCAATCGCCAAGCCGGTTTGTGCCGCGTACTCTGACGGCTTGTACAGCACTGTGTTGCCGGTGAGCAGGGCGGGAATGAATACGTTGCCACCCACAAACCACGGGTAATTCCACGCCGAGATGTTGGCAATGACGCCCAATGGCGTGTGCTCAATTTGCTCGGTCATGCCGCCGTCAATGAAGACGGTTTCTGTGGCCTGTTCGTCGTCTGCTTCCTCGATAAAGAAATCAATGCGTGCGATGAGGCCGTTGAGCTCGTTGCGCGACATCTGGATTGGCTTGCCGGTTTCACGCGTCATGGTCGCGGCCAGTTCGTCGATTTCGGCCAGCACACCGGCTTTGAAGCGTTCGATACAAGCTTGGCGTTTGGCCATGGGCGTGGCGGCCCACGGTTTTTGGGCTGCCCGGGCGAGCGCTGCTTTTGCGGCGACCGATGCTGCGTCGTCGGCAGGCAGTTCGGCGATCAAGGCACCCGTGGCTGGGTTGTGAATGGCAAGTTGATTCATGGCGGGGTCTTTCTGGCTCACAGGGCCGCTTTGAAGAGGGCGTCGAAGTCGGCGGCCGTACAGGGGCGTGGATTGGTCTGATGGCAAATGTCGGCGGTGGCGATTTCAATCAGGCTCGGAAAGTGCTCAGGTTTCACGCCATGGGCCGCCAAACCGCCTGTAATACCAATGCTCTGTTTGAGTTGCTTCAACCAGGGCACAAAGGCCGCGCCACCGCCGGGCACCTTGCAGACGTGGGCGAGTTCATCAAATTTTTCGGGTGCGGACTCCATGTTCCACGCCAGCACGGTGTCAATCATCAAGGCATTGGCCAAGCCGTGGTGCAAGTCGCACACGGCGCCCAATGCGTGAGCGCAGGAG
>JBBKVN010000241.1:0-12546 GCA_037968455.1 Rhodoferax sp. | reverse complement strand
CTGCAGGGCGTCTGCGATCCAAACAGCGCTGCGACTGCTTTGGTCTCCGCAGCATCGTTGCTGGGCGTGGCCGTGCCATGAAGGTTGATGTAATCAATATCAGCGGCTTGAAGCTGCGCGACATCCAGCGCCTGCTGCATGGCCATGCGCGCACCCAAGCCTTCTGGGTGAGGCGACGACATATGGTGCGCATCACTGGACTCTCCCACACCCAGCAGCAGAACCGCGTTTTCATTCAGACGATCCGGCAAGCGCTCGAGCAATGCGAAGGCGGCCGCCTCGCCAATCGAAATTCCATCTCTTGCCACGTCAAACGGGCGGCACGCCTGTTCGGACAGCAATCCGAGAGAGTTGAACCCGTACAGCGTTGTCAGGCACAGCGAGTCCACGCCGCCAACAACGGCGGCATCGATCAGACCCGCAGCCATCATGCGATGCGCCGAAGCAAAGACCTTGGCGCTTGAAGAACAGGCTGACGACACCACGAAGGCGGGGCCACTCAGGCCAAAGTAGTTGCGAGCGAAATCGGCCACGGAAAACGTGTTGTGCGTGCGGTCGTAGACAAAGTCTGATGGCAAGGCACCGGTGACAGGGTCACGGCGGCGATAAGCGAGTTCGGTTTGCAAAATGCCGGAAGTGCTGGTCCCCAAAAATATGCCAACACGGTGCGCCCCATAGCGCCGGGCCGCCGCGTTGACGGACTCGGAAAATGCATCCTGCAAGAGGCCCAGGAACGCGAGCCGGTTGTTTCGACAGTCAAATTCACTCAATGCCGCGGGCAGTTGAACCGCATCAATACCGGGCACCTCGCCAATGAATGTCGGCAGATCGACCGTGTCAAACGTACACGGCACCAAGCCACTGCGCTGCTGCCGCAAGGCGGAGAGGGTTTGTGTGAGGCCGCAACCGATGCTGCTGGTCGCGGTGAAATGAGATACCCAGAGCGGATTCACAGAAAGACGAGCCGATCAATATAAAGTGAAATATTAGCAAATGCAGGAGACAGGTAGCGCGGTTCCATCATTCGCTGGCGCCAACTCCAACCTCGATAGACGATTGAGCCAACCAGCGGCGACTCAAGGACAGCCAAGCCACCAGGCCACCAAGAACCATGCCGGCAACGGCGTCAACCGCCACATGTTGGCGAATGGCCAATGTGGAATAAATAATCGCCATGCACCAAATCCAATTGAGCCCATGAATCCAGAGAGGCCCGCCAAATCGACGGAGCAGACGGTGCATCCAAAAGCCGGAGTAAAACGCCGTTGCAACATGGAGCGACGGAAAGGCATTTCCCGAGGCGTCGATTTTTTTCAAAAAATCCACATTAGGATGCTGAGCCCAATCAATGTCAGAGGTTGGCGCCGATGTTGGCCAGAAATAAAAGATCAACAAGGCAAAGATACACATCAGGGCCATGGCCAATCCATAGCGGTAAAGCTCGGTCCGAGTCGCAAAAAAGGCCGGCAACAATGACACATAGAACCACAGAGACAAATACACCGGCAGCGCCAGTGGCTCAAAATCAATCCAATGGTCGACCCAAATCACCGGCATCACCGTCGTCGGGTAGACCGGGTTCTTGAGAACATGAAAATAGAGGACAAAGAACAGGCTGATAAAAACGGTCGTCCCAATGCTTTTCAAAATGAAATGCTTGGGCACAGCGGCCGCGGCCTGCCGGTACCAAGGGGTCAGTGGGGTTGACTCACTCATGAGGCGCACACCAGGTGAAGCCAGCGTGATGGCGGTCATTCATGACATGGCCTGACGCAAGGTAACGGCGCGCAGTCCCGCCTCAGCGGCAGCTTCAAGCACGGTCGGCAGCACCTCAAGAACGACCGGTATGCCACTTGGTGTGCGAGCAGCATGGCCATCATGCAACAGCAAGATAGCCCCCGCGTGCAAGCCGCCGAGCAAAATTTTCCCCACTCTGGTCACATGGATCGCCTGGGTGTCGAAACCCCGAACTGACCAACTTGCCAACGTCAAGTTCAACTCCCCCAAGACTGGGGCAAGAAAGGGGTTGCGCAGCCCCGCTGGTGCGCGAAAAAACAGGGGTCGCTGACCTGAAATTCGGGTCAGCGTGTCTTGCGCTTCTCCCAGTTCACGTGTCAGAGCAGCGGACCCCATCAATGAAAAATTATGCCGATGCCGTTGGCTATGATTTTCAACCGCGTGACCCCGTCGCACAATTTCCCGACACAAATCCGGGTAGCGTTCCGCTTCTTGCCCTATGCAAAAGAAGGTCGCCTGCACCCCATATTGATCAAGCAAATCAAGCACCTGTGGGGTAACCAGCGGGTCAGGGCCATCATCGATCGTCAACGCAAATTCATTTCTGGCGATTGCCGCCTCGGGCAGGCGCACCCAGTTCTGCCCCAGCCACTGACTGCGCGGCCACAAACCTGCGGCAGCCACCAGCATGTGATTGACGACGATGACAGCCAGAACCCAGGGCCAGTGCGCCGGCGCAGCCAATACAACAAGAACTGCGAGGGCGTGCAAGCCCACAGAGAAACGAATCAGTGGCGGCGAGTGCCAACGCGAATCAGGCATGTGAACGCTTGGCAAAGATAGAGGAGTAAAGCAAAGCCAGAATGACCCCGGGCGCCACCGTCACCCCCATGGCCTGCAAGATGGACACGTTGGAAAACGCAAGCAAGCCAAATCCGGCCACCGTCGTGCAATTCGCAAACAACATGGAGACCAGGGTGCGCGGCGATATGGGTTCAGTTGCATCAACCCGGTCAAAAAACAAGGCGTAGTTGGAGCCAACCGCCACCACAAGCAGCAAGCCCACGAGGTGCAAAATAATCAGTTGCTGACCCAGCAGGAGCAACCCTGCGGTCACAGTCACAACGGCGGCAGCCATCGGTGCAACCACTCTCACCACGCGCACCGGTGATCGAAACACCACCAACAAAAGGCCCACAATGGCGGCGAATCCCCCCAGTGACAGCACACTGGCTTCGGTCAAATAACCGGTGTAGAGCCTATTCGATTCGGCCTTCATGTCAACGAACAGAACCTCGGGCAAATTCGTGCTGCCAATCGCCGCCCGGATTTTGTCTGCATCAATGCCTCTGCCTTCAGGCGCTGTCAGTGGCAACAATGCGCTCCACTGATGGTCCTGTTCAATGAGCAGCGCCTGTAGCGCCATGGCCATCGATGTTTTATCCAAATCACCGGCCGTCAGCAAAGGCTGCGTTCTGGCCGCCTCGACATCAGCCACAAACGGTGCAAACAATGTCGATTGGACGGGTAGCCCTTGTACGGCTAGCCCCAAATTGGTGGTCAGCACATCTGACGGGGGCAGGCTAGCCTGCCGAGCACGCTGGGTCGCCAGGCTGGGCAGGTAACGACTGGGGCTGTCGAATCGGGCCAACTCGCCAAGATCGATCTGCGTTTGAAGAAGCTTGGAAACCTCTTCGGCGGAATGCAACACGGCTTCCTGGGTCGACCCCGACACCACAACCACATAACGCACATCGGGCGCCCCCATGTCAGCGCGCAGGCGGGTGTCCAGTGCCACATCCGCTTGTGACACCGGGCTAAGCGAAGAAATACTGTCGGCCCACAAATGGGAGCGATGTTGAAAAACGACGACACAAGCCGCGATCACCAGCCCGCTCGCCACCCAACGCAAAGCCGAAGCCCCTTGCACCCAGCGGGACAGGACGACCCCAACAGCGGACACGTCATGAACCCTGAATTTCAGCGGCAGCAGATGGGGAAGAACAAACCGCGTGACGACCGCGGCCGCAATCAGGCCGGCAATGGCATACAGGCCCAACTGAGCCAGGCCGGGAAAACCAGACAGCAGCAGTGACGCAAAACCAAAAATCGATGTCAGCACCCCGAGCCGGATCGTGGGCCAGAAGTGCTGGACCCAGCCCTTTTGGTCGACGTCTTCCTGGTCAGACTGGACGAAGAGGTAGATGGAGTAATCCACCGCCTCCCCAATCAAGGCGGTGCCAAACCCCAGGGTAATTCCGTGCACAGAACCAAACCCCAGACTGACGGCAGCAATGCCAACCAGCGCGCCGCTGATAACAGGCAACAGACCCAGTGCCAGTGCGGTGAAGGAGCGGTAGACCAGCAACAGCAAAGCGGAGATGAGCACGACTCCAACGGCAGACAGGCGACTTACCTGGGTTTTGATCGTGTCGCGAGATGTGACCGAAAACACGCCCGGTCCGGTCATGACAAGTTTTGCTGTGGGCGCGTCTTTGGCGGCGATATCAAACGCCCGCTGGATCGATGCCATGGCCAGCGACTGGCCGTCAGTGTTTGAACCGGGCACCTGGGTTTGCAGCAGCAGCAAAGCCCGGTCACCGTCACGGGAAGCCCACGCCCCCTCTATCAAACTGGGCTGCGACCCGCTATTGAGTTCGCTCAACAACCCCACCATCTCCCCGGTGGGGTCATTTGGCAGCAGACGTTTGGTCAACATGCCGGCTGGTGAGGCGAGTAGGTCAATGCTGTTGCTCAGGCCCTCATGCAGACCATTGACACTAAAGCGTTCCGGCGACACCGCAGAGCTCAGCAAATACCGGTGGCTGAACAAATAGGCCTGGTCACGCTCCGTGTTCACAGGCTCGCCATTGTTGACCGTGACAAAAGACGAATCGGTGCGCAACTGCTGCGCAGTCTGCTTGGACAAGCGGGCGCGTGTCGGCGCGTCAGCCCCCTCAATGCCCGCCAGAATGAGGCGTGACGCCAAGCCGTCGCGCAATTGGTCCATCAGCAGTTTTTGTTCCGGCGTTGGGGAACGCGGCATGAACGCGGACAGGTCCGTGGTGAACTGGGTTCGACTGATGATGCCAAGGCAAGCCAGCAAGAGGGCCAACCACAGGACGATCGCGGGCCAGCCCCGACGGCGATGGCTCACCACTGCGCCGCCGCCTTTTTCTCAATCACCATCAGCGAACTGTCGCCATCGGCCTGAATGATTTCAATTTTGACCAATTGATCTTGCACCCCTTCGATGCGGATACTCCGAACCGTGGCCTGCATCACTTCCGTCAATGGCTGCAAATGCAGTGTCCAGCGGTTCGCTGAACCCTCAAGGTTCAGTCGATAAACGCTCTCCAGGGCCCTGCGGTCCCCGGCCAGAGTACCTCGAACACTGACGATAAAGGCAGCCAACTCGGGGTAAGACTGCAATTGCAGTCGGTATTTCTGAGTCCCCCGCTCAATCAACACCTCGCCTCCGTTCACCGTCAGCGATTCAGGTTTCGGTTTGATCGTTCGCTTCTCCAGTCGGTCTGGCGCGGTGAACCACAACTCCCCCGAGGACTCAACGGGTTTATCCAACATGGCCAAGCGCTTCGTCTCTACAAAAGTAGCTCGGCCTGATTTGTTCTGGGCCAATGCATCCATCAACTGTTGAATGTCCCAAGCCGCCAACGCAGGCTGGACCAGACTCATCAGGAGAAGACCCGTCGCCCATGCAGCAGACAGCTTTCTAAGCCCTGGGCCGCGCAGCCGTTTGAATGTGATCATGTAGCGAGAGTTCTCATCGAAGATTGTCATGTGATGTCTTGGGAAGGCGTGGCCCGGTCTGGCTTGGGAATACGCCAAAAATCGAAGAAGTTGAACCAGTTGTAAGGCGCATGATGACAGTACTGCTCCAGCAACAAAGCGTATCGTCCGATCGCCTCCTTGACGGCCACATTCCGGCCACGCGGCCCCAAGTTTGAAAAGTCAGCCAGCTTCTCGAAATGAATGTCGTACCGATTGCCTCCCCGGTACAGACCGGTCATGAACAAAATGGGACGCTTCATGATGGCGGCCATTCGGAAAGGGCCCACTGGCAGCAACGCAGGGTCGCCCAGAAAGTCGACCTGATGGGTGTCATCGGTGCCCAGCGAGCGATCCGCCAGCATACCGACAATCGCCCCTTGCGCCAGCCAATCATGAACTTGAATCATCGAATTGATATGACCCAGTGCAATGATGTCCTGTTGCGCTGCCGGATTGATGGCCTTCAGCGCCGCGTTGATTTTTCGTGCATTTTCCTCGTACATGGCCATTGCAATGCGCAACCCAGGCCGCTTGCGACCAATGGCCCTCAGGACTTCAAAACTGCCTAAATGAGCGCCAATCAGAAACAAACCCTGCCCCTCGTCCACCAGTTCGTCGATCAACGCCTGGTTGTGCACGCGAATATCGAACAGCTCGTAGCGGTCGTTGATCAGAAAAACCCGGTCATGAATGACCGAGGCGAAACTCAGAAAATGCCGAAATAGAGCACGCCAACTGACATCTGCCAGCGCCTTCAATTTGAGGGCGCGCCGCAAGTAACTGCGGGAAACTCGCCGCGCGGCAGGTGCGAAGATCAGAAAGTAGGCAGCAATGCCGTACAGCACCACACGGCTCATGCCACGCCCCAGCTGCAGGGAAATCCAGGTCATCACCCTCAGCCAGAACATACTGCTGCGCTCCGGGTGTTGCTTCCAGTCTGCGCCTGCGGCAGACGCGTCACCAGTTGGTTCCTTCATGGCGCCGGAGTGAACTTCAGCGTGCCAGTGGCTACTTTGCGAGTGCCGCTGACGATGGTGAAGTGCATCGATCCCGAGGCAGCACGCTCACACGAAATGGTGAGCCATTCACCGGGACCCACCGGGCTGAGGAATTTGGCCGTGCTGATTTGACAACCATCGGCACGAACCTTGTCCGGGGTCCCCTCTGTTTGATCGACCAGTTTTTCCCGGGCGGCATGGACCACGGCGTCAAGCAGCACCACACCCGGAACGATGGGAGCCCCCGGAAAGTGACCGGCAAAGGCGGGATGATCCAGTGGGATTTGAAGGGCCGACTCAAAGTGCATTGGCCACGCCTTTGGACAGTCGTGCTTGCGCCAGCGCCACGAGTGCGTTACGGGGCAGTTTTCCGGTGCTGTTGCGAGGAAGTGAGTCGACGCAGACCAAGGGCCTCGGCATAAAAGCCGGGTCAATTCTCTCGCGCAGCGCAGCCAGGAGCGTGGTTGGTGTCATTCCTGGGGCCACCACAAAAGCCATCAGACGAGTGACGCCGGCTTCGATTTCATCGTCGTCCTCCGGTAGAAAAAAGGCGCCGTCGACAACGCCTGGTACGGCATGAAGCTGGTGGTTCAGGTAACCAATCGAACCGCGTTTTCCCGCAATATTGATCAAATCAGCGGTGCGGCCATGCAGAAGAAAACGCTCTGTCGTCAAAATTTCAAGTTCGTCGGCCAGTGGTGTGGGTTGATCAAGATGACCACCCGAAGCCCAGGTTCGCCCCGCCTCTGCTTTCAACGTGATGCCCGGGAAGAGTGTCCACTCGCTGGTCTCACAGGTGCGACGGGTTGCGACCTGCCCGGTTTCTGTGGAGCCATATATTTCAAACACCGATGCGTTAAACGCCGCCTCAGCGGTGACCGCCAGTTGGCGGGACAGCGGAGCAGTGGCAGACAGCACCATCTCAGGTGCGGGAATGCTCAAACCCGCCGCAAGAAGTACCTTCAGGTGAACGGGTGTCGTAACCAATAGGCACGGGCGAGTGGAAGAGGCCAATGCCGTGCAAATGTCAGCCGGATAGAACGGCCGCCCCGCCGTCAAGGCCGCCCCGCTGTGCCACGCGAGGAGCACGCTCGACTCAAATCCAAACATGTGTTGTGGGGCAACCGTCGCCACGATGCTGTGGCGGCGACCATCGAGTAAGCCCAGCCGTCCGGCCTCGGCGAGTGCACTTTGAACCAAGCCGCCCCAGCTTTTCCGGTGCGCTACCGGTGTTCCGGTTGATCCGGAGGTAAAGACAATTGCTGCGGTCTGTGAAGCAGGAATCTCGGGGATAGGACGAATGCAAGCACCGGCGTGTTCGACCAATTCGGGGCCCATCGCCATCTCATCAGCCCAGGTCAGACAGGGCACATCAAGGACTTGTGGCTGGTCGCTCAGACAAAACACATCGGGGGCGAAAATTTTGACCTGACGGATCATCTCAACCGTCAACGTCGCGGGGAGCAGGCTTATTTTCCCTGTCACCAGCGCCGCGGCCAAACCCACCGAAAACCGGTATCGATCGTTGCAAACATTGAGGACATGTTGGCCAACGGGCAAGGCCGCGGCAAGCTGTTGCACATCCGAAAGAAATCGGGCCACGGTGACCGGCTGGTCATGGCGCCACGCCACAATGCTCTGAGCATCGGCATGGGAAATCAGGGGGAATGTGGTCATGGCTGCCCTGTTCGATGGCGTGAGGAGGCCTGACGGTAGGCGCGAATTGCCTCAAGTGGCCCGGCCCGGTCAACGGCTGGCAGTGCAAGGCACCGCGCAGCGTATTCACCAGCGAACATCAATGCCAGTAGCGGGCCACCCAGGAGGTTGGCAAACGTCGACCAAGTCTCAATAGGGGTCAACCAGAACAGCATCAACGACAACCCCGAAACACCGCCAAAATAAGCCGTCCAGGCCCAGGTGGCCCATCGCGTGTAGCTTAGAAGAGCCTTGGACAGTTCACCATGCACCATGCGGGCGAAGCCGGTAATCATGGGCACCTGGCCCCGTTGCAAGGTATTGCCAAAGGTCCAGCAAAGCAATGCGTAGAGACCGGCATGTTCCAGGAGAAACACCCAGCGGTAGTGGATCAGGAGCCAGCCACTCGCCGCGTAAAGCAAACCGACCCCCGCCAAGCAAACTACCAGCATGGTCTTTCGCCGCGATGAGCGCCATGCCATCAGAAAAGCCAGGCAGCTCAGTGGGGTAACGGCGACCAGGACATCAAGAAAATCAGGCTCCGTCGAGGCGGCGGCCAAATGCGCCACGATTGGGTAAGCAATGGCCAATAGGGGAAGGACTCCCCACTGGAAAATTTGTTTAAAGCCTATTGTTCGGTCAGTCTTCACTTCGTTCGCTGGGCTGTGACATGGTCACTCAGGCTACGCAACGATTGGAAAATGGCGTGGTTTTCATCCTGTCCCGCACGAAGTTGCAGTCCATACTGCTTGGAAACCACCAACGCAATTTCGAGGATGTCGATCGAGTCCAGACCCAAGCCATCCCCATACAAGGGAGCATCCGCAGCGATATCGGCTGCGGCAACTTCCAGGTTCAACGCGGTCACGACCAATTCGGCCACCTCGAGCATGAGTGCCGCGTCAGCCCCGGCGGGTGAGGTTTGGGCGGTCGAGTCAGGGTGAGACATAGATTTGAATTGAGTGAGATAGCAGGTTGGGCAAGCTGCTCGCCACAGCGGCGGGCCTGCCCAACGAATCATCAATTTTAACTGAACCTCGCCGAGAAAGTGCCGCGCCAGCGAACCGCCTGAAAGGCGGCACAACTAACGCGTGCTCGCCCGCCAAGGCCGGGCGTCAAACCGGAAAACTTTCGGGTCAGCAACATCCACGGTCGCCTTGATCCAGCCAAAAAACGGATAGCCAAAGGTCTCCACGCGGGTGAAGTTCATTACTGTCTGGCGAGAGACCGGATCCAGCATGGGCTGGTTGATCTGGTGCCAGTGCGTGTCGCCATGTACAAGCACCACCTGGCCCTCAAAGGCCTGGGTTTCCTCGCGCAATTGGGTCAAAAAGTCCCGATACCCCGGCGTCGGTCGTCCCGCGTTGGCTTCGTCAAACTGTGGATCGGCCTGTATGACCACCATCACCCCGGCACTTTTCTTGGCCCGCGCCTCTTCAAAGGCCTGCGCCAGCCAGACCCGATTAGCGGCGCTGCGTTGCAAAAACTCGCGCACCGGCCCCCGGTGCGGGGTGGTGCCGTCGTAATTGTTGTCGCTGCCGGGCAGATTCAAACCCACGAATACGGCACCGCCCGCTTCCCAACGAACGTTTTCCCGGTAGCGCGCAAACGCCGGGTCTTCGCTCTGGCGGGTCAGCTTGAGCGGGCGCTGGCCCAAGGCTTTGTCGCCCTGAAAGAAGAGCGCGCGCAACTTGTCCAGCCGCTCCTCGGGGTCGTAGCGCCCGTTGCTTTTGCGGTGGCAATCGGTCCACTCGTTGTCGCCGGGCACATAGACCAAGGGCGTCTGCGAGGCCTGAAACACGCCCAGGATGTCCTCGAACACAGCGTCGCTGCAAACTGTGCCGCCACTCTTGATGTCGCCGTTGTGCGTCACAAAGGCCAGGTTTTCCCGGTCCATCTCCTCGATCAGCAGCGGTAAATTTGTGCGCTCAAAAGCGCTGTAGGGCATGTCGCCAATCAAGCCGAACGACAGCGGCTGTGCGCCCACCGTGGCAGCGCACCAAGTCAGCGCGATCAATAGCAATCGTGAAATCTTTTTCATCGGGAGGGACAGAAGGGGTGAAGGGGGCGATGCGCTGGACCCGCCCGGTGATGCGGCGTGCGTGACTTTGTGAAATTTTAGTTTCCAGATCGACGATTCGTGGACAAACCCCGGCGAATCGAGCACGAATGCGACGAAACGGTCTCAGCTCCATCCGCTTAACCACACCCTAATCACGCCTTAACGGCGTCAAAGTAGCTACATAATTGATAGCTGCTTACGCCTATTGGAACTGGGCAAGAGTCCTAAACCGTGTTGAAAGTCCACGCGCCGCACGCCGTTGACGGCCATCAAGTACCATGCACCGGAATCAAATTCGCCCGCATTCGGGCCTCAATGGAGAAAGTTATGTTCAGTCATGTGATGGTTGGTGTGAGTGACTTGGAAGTGTCCAGAAAGTTTTATGACGCCGTGCTGGGCGCACTCGGCTTTGCCCCTGGTGTGGGCAACAAAAACCGCTATTTCTACCGCAGCCCCACCGGCACTTTCGGCATCACCACGCCCATCAACGGCGAGCCCGTCACCCATGGCAATGGCAGCACACTGGGCTTTCACGCCAAGACCACTGAGCTGGCAGACGCCTTCCACGCTGCGGGCGTAGCCAACGGCGGCACGACCTGTGAGGATCCCCCAGGGCTGCGCGAAGCCAACGGCATGTCGCTGTACCTGGCTTACCTGCGCGACCCGGACAACAACAAAATCTGCGTTTTGCACCGCCCGGCCGCTTAAGGCTTAGCCGTCCATGGCGCTGCGCCGTGGACGCCTTGAACGACTTCCGCCATGCGCCGCCGAGCCCTCCTTCCCCTCGCCCTGTGCCTGCCCCTGAGCCGGCTGGCGTGGTCCGCCTCGACCGATGCGCCAACTGCGGCGGACGATGACGCACCGGCGCTGCCGCGCTACAAAATCTCCCAAGCCCAACTGCAACGGTCCGTGGCTGAGCGTTTTCCGCTGCGCTACCCGGTGCCGGGCGTGCTGAACATGGACATGCAGGCGCCCCAGTTGCGCCTGCTGCCCGCACTCAACAGCCTGGGTGCAGAGATGGTGGTGGACGTGGCTGGCCCGGCGCTGCGCACCAGCCACCAAGGCACGCTGGAAGTGGAGTTTGCCCTGCGTTATGAAGCCAGCGACCTCACCGTGCGCGCCCACCAGTGACGTTTCAAACGCCTGACCATGCCCAGCCTTCAGCCCGGTGTGGTGGCCTTGCTGAATGGCTACGGCCCGGCGCTCACCGAGCGCGCCCTGCTGGAGGTGGTGGTGCATCAGCTGCAGCCGCAAGACCTGGCCCTGCCCAATGGCCTGGGCATGCGCCCCGACACCATTACCGTGACAGACGCCGGCTTGGTGATTGGCTTTGTGCCCAAACCACTGGGACAGAAATAAGGCAGCGACTGGCGGACACCACGCCCCCGTCAAACCCGCTGCGCAAAGCGCTGGCTCAGCAAGAACTCCACGAAAGTTGCGGTATTCAGAGCCAACCATTGGCGCGCCGGGTACACGGCATAAATAGACGGACCGGGCGCCAGACTGTATTGGGACAGCAGTTCGACCAGTTCGCCGCTGCTTAACTCCTGGTCCACCAGCAAGCGATCCATCAGGGTGATGCCAGCCCCGGCGCAAGCGGTGGCGGCCAGGGCCATGCCGTCGTTCACATGAATGCGGCCCTGCACCCGCACCCGCTCCGTCACCCCGTTCAGGGTGAACGGCCATTCGTCATAGACGCGGTTGTCGCGCGTCCACAGCAGGCATTCGTGCTGGGTCAAGTCGTTCGGCGACTTGGGCACACCCGCCCGCGCCAGATAGGCCGGAGACGCCACCAAAGTGCGAGGGTTGTCCGCCAGCTTGCGGGCCACCAACGTGGAGTCTTCCAGATTGGCGGCGCGAAGGGCCACGTCAATCTGCTCAGCCACCAAATCGGTCATGCGGTCTTCCACCAGCAGGGTCACCTCAACAAAAGGGTGCAGGCGGGTGAACGCGGTGATCAAGGGCACCAAATGGCGCTGGCCCAGCGGGCGCGGGCAAGCCACCCGCAGCGGCCCGCGCACCTCTTGCTGGAACTGGCCTGAGATTTGCGCCACGTTGCTCAACGCCCGGTCAATTTGCTGGGCTTCCAGCAGCACGACTTTACCGACCTCGGTCAAAGTCAGCTTGCGCGTGGTGCGCTGAATCAGCCGCGCGCCCAAATCCGCTTCCAGCCGGGCCAATTGGCGGGAGACCACGGATTTGCCGCAGCCCAAGCGCGTGGCCGCCGCGCTGATACTGCCCGCGCTCACGATGGCAGAAAAG
>JBBKVN010000240.1:0-3456 GCA_037968455.1 Rhodoferax sp. | reverse complement strand
AGATGTTGCAAGGAAATCTCACACAAGGCGGTGATCCAGACGGCGTCATCGTTCAAGCAGGGGATGTAATGCAGCTCTTTGCCGCCTGCCTTCAGAAAAGCCTCCTTGCCCTCCATGGCAATTTCCTCCAGCGTCTCCAGGCAGTCGCTGGTGAAACCAGGGCAAATGACGTCGACCCGTTTGGTCCCCGCTTTGGCCATGGCTTTCAGCGTTGGTTCGGTGTAGGGCTCCAACCACTTGGCGCGGCCCAGACGGCTTTGAAACGTGACCCGGTACTGCTGCTTCACCAGCCCCAGTTGGTCGGCCAACAAACGCGCCGTCTTCATGCATTCGCAGTGGTAGGGGTCACCCAGGCGAAGCGTGCGCTCGGGCACCCCGTGAAAACTCATCACCAGTTGGTCTGCCCGGCCATGGGTCTTCCAATAGCGCCGAACGCTGACTTCCAAGGCTGCGATGTAGCGCGGGTCATCGTGGTAGCGGTTCACAAAGCGAAGCTCAGGAATGTTGCGCGTGCGTCCGGCCCAGGCATACACCGCGTCAAACACGCTGGCGGTGGTGGTGGCCGAGTATTGGGGGTAGGCCGGCAAAATCAGCACGCGGGTGGCGCCCGCCGCCTTGAGGGCATCCAGCTGGGAGGCAATCGAGGTGCTGCCGTAACGCATGGCGTATCGCACCATGACATGGTGCCCACGCTGACCCAGCCAGCCTTGCAGCAATTTCGCTTGTTTCTCGGTCCACAGCTTGAGCGGCGAGCCCTCAGGGGTCCAGACGCTGGCGTACTTTTCGGCTGACTTTTTGGGGCGAGTGCGCAGAATGATGCCGTGCAGAATCATCAACCACAGCAGCCGCGGAATTTCGACCACGCGGTGATCACTCAGAAATTCCGCGAGGTAGCGGCGAACATCGGGCGCGGTTGGGCTGTCCGGTGTGCCCAGATTGCAATAAAGAACTGCAGTCTTGGGGGGTTGCCCATGGTTGAAGGAGGGTTCTTTGGCGAAAGGCGACTTGAATAAGGGCATGCGCTATTCTCCCGCACCTATGCTGACAATTTCCAAAATCAAGGCAATAACCCTTGACCTAGACGACACACTTTGGCCCATCTGGCCGGCCATTGACCGCGCAGAGATCGCCTTGGCGACCTGGCTGACTGAGCATGCGCCAGGTGCTGCCCCGACCTTTGCCGATGCGGCGGCCAGGGTGGCGGTGCGTCAACACGTGATTGCGACGCAGCCCGAGATTGGACACGACATGAGCGCCGTGCGCCGGGAAATCATTCGCCATGTCTTGCACCACAGCAAGGAAGATGTGGGCTTGGTGGAGCCCGCGTTTGAAGTGTTTTTTTCAGAACGCATGCGGGTGGATTTGTATGACGATGCACTGCCTGCCCTGGCTTTCCTGGCCGAGCGTTGGCCGGTGGTGGCCGTGTCCAATGGCAATGCCGATGTGGGCCGAGCAGGTTTAGGAGCGTATTTCAAGGGCAGCTTCAGCGCATCTTCATTTGGTGTGGGCAAGCCCGACCCCCGCATCTTCCACGCGGCAGCCGCCAGTGTTGAGGTGAACCCCGATGAGGTGCTGCATATTGGGGATGACGCCGCATTGGACGTCTTAGGGGGCCTGAATGCGGGCATGCAAACCGTTTGGCTGAATCGCGACACCCAAGCGTGGTCGCACGCGGCCCAACCCCACGTCACGGTGAATACCCTGCACGACTTGTGTGAACTGCTTCGCGCCGCACCCAACCCAAGCACCTGACTGGCTGAAAACTGACTCCTCCGATACGATGCAGCTATGAAAAAATCAAAAAACGGCAAAAGCAACCGAATGAAGAAAAGCGACTACTACGAGCAGCTTGAGCCGCTGGAGTTGGCGCTGAACGAGTTGGCGCGCTGGTTAAAGGTCACCGGCAAGCGGCTCATGGTGGTGGTGGAGGGGCGCGACACCGCCGGCAAAGGCGGCGTGATCTCGGCCATTTCTGATACCTTGAATCCCCGTCAATGCCATACCGTGGCGTTGGCCAAACCCAGCGACGCCGAAATGACGCAATGGTATTTCCAGCGTTATGTGGCGCATCTACCGGCAGCCGGTGAGATCGCTTTGTTCGACCGCAGCTGGTACAACCGGGCTGGCGTGGAGCGGGTCATGGGCTTTTGTACCGAGGAGCAAACCCAAGCCTTTTTGCAGCAAGCGCCGGTGTTCGAGAAAATGCTGGTCGATGATGGCGTTCTGCTGTTCAAGTACTGGTTGACGGTGGATCAGGTCAAGCAGGAAGAGCGCTTTGCCGAACGATTGGTCGATCCGCTCAAACGCTGGAAACTCAGCCCTATTGATTTGGACGCCCGCGCAAAATACGCGGAATACGGCACGGCACGCGATGTCATGCTGAAAGCGACGCACTCCAAGCACGCGCCCTGGACCTTGGTTAATTTCAACGACCAGCGCGAGGGGCGGTTGACGCTGATTCGCCACCTGCTGGCCCATGTGTCGGATCGCAAGGTGCCTGAGGTGGAGATCAGTTTCCCGCCGCTGGGGCATGAGCCGTTGACGGAGCAATTTGGTACGCCGTTGAAGCCCATCAAGCCTGCCAGCACCTGACCTTTCTCTCTCTGTTGTGACGTTATCAGCGGTCATCGTTAAGTAGTTCACGATAAACCGCCTCCTTTTTCGTCGGCTGAATCTATGATGGCCGATTGATTTTTTAGGAGCTTGTCATGGGTTTGTTTGATTCTGTATTGGGTGCCGTCACTGGGCAGGCACAACAGCAGGGCGGTTTGGCCAATGTGCTGGGAGGCTTGCTGGCCGACAACGGCGAGATGGGGGGCTTGGGCGGTCTGGCTGAGAAATTCAGGCAAGGCGGCATGGGCGACCAAGTCAACTCGTGGATTGGCAACGGAGAAAACATGCCCATCTCGGCTGAGCAGATTTCTCGAATTCTGGGTAGCGACACTGTGCGAAACATCGCCAGCCAACTCGGCATTGACCCCGACCAGGCGGCACAACAGCTGTCGGCCATGTTGCCTGGCTTGATTGACAAACTCACCCCCAATGGCCAAGCGCCAGAGGGCGGACTGGGCAATTCCGGTGATTTGATGGGGATGTTGGGCGGTTTTTTGGGCCGTTAAGCGTCGTCGGCGCTCAAGCCAACGCTGCGTTGGCTGCCGCCATGCCGCTTCGCACAGCACCTTCCAGCGTCGCGGGGTAGGGGCCTTCGACATAGTCACCACAGGCCAGCAGACTTGGTGCCACATGCATAGCCGGCCGCTGCAGGCCCGGAGTGCACGCAAAGGTGGCGCGTTTTTCCACAACCGTTGTCACGGCTTGCAGGCTCAGCCCCAATTGGGCTTGGGCCTGTTGGATCACTTGTGTCTGCAGTGTGTCGCGATCGCCATCACTGGCGCTAACAACAAAAGCCAGCAGACCGCTGGGGCCGCCCAACTGGCCCCGGTCAAACACAAACTG
>JBBKVN010000239.1:0-10334 GCA_037968455.1 Rhodoferax sp. | reverse complement strand
ATACGCCCCTGGCAACATGTGTTGGAGCCCTTGCGCGGCTACCTCACACTGGCCGAACATCTGTTTGAACAGGGACCAGACTTCGCCGAGGGATGGAACTTTGGCCCGAACGACGAAGATGCCAAACCGGTGGGTTGGATTGCCGCGCAGATGGCCCAACTGTGGGGCAGCGAGGCTCAATGGCAAGTCGATGCGGGGCAGCACCCCCATGAAGCCACCTACCTCAAACTCGATATCTCCAAGGCACGCAGCCGACTTGATTGGCACCCCGCTTTGCGTCTGAAGGACGCGCTTACGCTCATCATCGATTGGTCCAAGCAACGCCAGGCCGGTGCGGACATGCACACTGTGACCCTAGCCCAAATCCACTCTTATCAAACATTGACCGCAAGCTGATACTCACCATGCAAAACGCTAAAACTCAAGCCATCCGCGACCAGATCGCCAAACTAGTCGACGAATACGCCACGATTGCGCTGGCTCCTGAGACCTTCTTCCCCGGTGTGAGCGTGGTGCCGCCTTCGGGCAAGCAACTCGATGCGACTGAACTCAAAAACATGGTGGAGGCCTCGTTGGACGGCTGGCTCACCACGGGTCGCTTCAATGCCGAGTTTGAAAAAAAACTAGCCGCCTTCATTGGCGTCAAACACCTGATCACCGTCAACTCCGGCTCATCGGCCAACCTGGTGGCATTCAGCACCCTCACCTCAACCAAGCTCGGCGACCGGGCCATCAAACAGGGTGACGAAGTTATTGGCGTAGCTGCGGGCTTTCCAACCACGGTCAACCCCATCCTGCAGTTTGGGGCAGTGCCAGTGTTCGTTGACGTGGACCGCCTGACTCACAACATCGACGCCAGCAAGATTGAAGCGGCTATTGGACCAAAAACGAGGGCCATCATGCTTGCCCACTCGTTGGGTAACCCCTTCAACCTGGACGTGGTCACTGCACTGTGCAAAAAGTACAAACTGTGGTTAATAGAAGATTGCTGTGACGCACTAGGCACCACCTACCGCGGACAGATGGTCGGCACCTTTGGTGACATTGCCACTCTAAGCTTCTACCCTGCACATCACATCACCATGGGGGAAGGCGGTGCGGTATTTACCAATCACGATGAACTCAAAACGATTGCAGAGAGCTTTCGTGACTGGGGGCGTGACTGCTACTGCCAGCCCGGCAAAGACAACACTTGCAACAAACGCTTCTGCCAGCAGCTGGGCGACCTACCCTACGGCTATGACCATAAATACACCTACAGCCACCTAGGCTACAACCTCAAAATCACCGACATGCAGGCCGCCTGTGGCCTGGCACAGCTGGAAAAGGCGCCTCAATTCATCCAGGCCCGCAAGGACAACTATGCATTCCTAAAAGAACGTCTGAAGGATTGCGAAGAGTTTGTCTGTCTGCCCGAGCCGACCGAACACTCCGATCCCTCGTGGTTCGGGTTCCCGATTACCTTGAAAGAAAACTGCCCGGTCACGCGGCTGGATTTGCTGACCTATCTGGACCAAAACAAAGTCGGCACGCGCCTTCTGTTTGCCGGCAACCTGACGCGCCAGCCTTACATGGTCGGCGCCAAATACCGCACCAGCGGCGATCTGACCAACACCGACAATGTCATGAACAACACTTTCTGGATTGGCGTGCAACCGTCGCTAACGCGGGAGATGCTGGAGTTCGCGGCGAGCAAGATCGAGACCTACCTCGGCGTGAATTTCTAAGCACGATGGCTGCCGGCAAAGTCCTCATCACCGGTGCGACCGGCTTTGTCGGTGCGCATCTGGCTGCCCTGCTTCTGCGCGAAGGGTTCTTGGTCGCCGCGACCTTCCGCGGCGAGTCTCCGGTGCCGACCGCACGCCTTCCGGCCGCAGCCGACATCGAATGGGTCGAGGCTTCCGATGCGCCCCGATGGACGCTGGAGAGTGCGCCACAGACAGTGGTTCATCTAGCGACTGAGTACGGCAAGAGCAGCCCGCCAAGCGCGTGCATCGCGTCCAACGTTCTGTTTCCCATGACCGTACTCGAGGCCGCGTGCCGGGCCAGATGTGGACTCTTTCTGAACACCGATTCCTTTTTCAGCAAGCCTTTCTTCGCCTATCCGCACATGCGCACCTACACGTGTTCCAAGGCCGACTTCGCGCGCTGGGGTGCCGCGCATGCGTCGACCTCGTCCACGCGTTTTCTCACCCTGCGACTCGAACATGTCTATGGCGAGCAGGACAACGCCGACAAATTCATTCCGTTTGTGATGGGCGAGCTGGCCGCCGGAAATCCACAACTCAAGCTGACCGATGGCCGGCAGAAGCGCGACTTCATTCATGTCGATGACGTGGTCGCGGCCTATCTCAAGGTGATCCGCCTGGCCGACGCGGTGCCGAGCGATATCGCTGAACTCGAGGTGGGCTGCGGCCACGCAATCCCTGTGCGGGAAATGGTCGAGACCGCGGTGGATGTCGTCCAGTCGAAAGCCGGCCTGCTGCTGGGCGCGCTACCCCAGCGCGAAGGCGAAATCATGGATTCCAGTGCCGACAACCGCAGCCTCCTTGCGCTCGGATGGCGGCCTGAAGTGGGGCTGCGCGAAGGCCTTGCGCGGGTTCACCGTTCGGCCGTTCGCGCAGCTGGCTGACTCGATGGCAAATCTTCTTCGCCGCGTCTGGGCTGTGGCGCATCTCGACGCGCAGGTTCTTCCGACCCTGCTGTTTCGCGGCTGGTCGACCATTGCGGGTGCATCGACCGTGCTGCTGCTGGCACTGTGGCTCACGCCCGTGCAGCAGGGCTACTATTACGCCATCGCCAGTGTGCTGGCGCTGCAGGTATTCTTCGAACTAGGCCTGAACCAAGTGATCATGCAACTGGTCAGCCACGAAGCGGCGCACCTTGAACAGAACAAGGACGGCAGCCTGGCGGGCGGCGCGAGCGAACTCGGCAAGCTTGCCTCGCTGGCCAGGATGCTCAGGCGCTGGTACGCCGTGGCGGCCCTGCTTTTCGCAGTTCTTGGCGGGCTGGGCGGAGGTTTCTTTTTCGCGGCAAACAGTGCGCTGCCGGTCACGGACTGGCTGGGCATCTGGTGCGTGGTGATCATCGCGACAGCGGCCAACCTGTGGCTGAGCCCGGGCCTAGCCGTTATGGAAGGCTGCGGCAAGACGGGCGAGGTCGCTCGGCACCGGCTCCATCAGTCCATGCTCGGTTACATCGCGCTGTGGGCAATTCTTTGCCTCGGCGCCGGTCTGTGGGCCGTGGTTGCCGTTCCGGTGGTCAGCGCGGCCTGCACGTTCCGCTGGCTTGCGATCCATGGCACGACACTGCAGTGGCTCAAGTCGCTAGCGCCCGATGAATCGAACAAGCTTAGTTGGCGCGTCGATGTGTTTCCACTTCAGTGGCGTATCGCCCTGAGCTGGGCGAGCGGCTACTTCATCTATTACATCTTCACGCCCATCCTGTTTGCCACCCAAGGGGCGGTCGAGGCTGGCCGTTTTGGCATGGCCATGACGGTGTTCTCGGCTGTTTCTACTCTCGGCATGAGTTGGGTTAATGCCAAGGCGCCTTATTTCACCATGCACATCTCGCGAAACGAGAAGTTCGCGCTGAACGCGTTGTTCAAAAACACGCTGTCTAGGGCGGTCCTTGTCACCGCCCTTCTATGTGGTGGTGTTGTCGTGGCGGCATGGGTGCTGACACGCTTTCAGGTATCCAGCATGTCGCGCCTCGCTTCCCTAGACGTGCTGCTGGTGCTGGCGCTGGTGGCCGTCGTCAACTGCGCCGTGTCGGCCGCCGCCATCTACATGCGTGCGCACCGGCAGGAGCCCATGCTGACCATCTCCGTCGTCACCGGCTGCCTCACGGCCCTGTGCGCTTACTTCGGTGCGCAGTACAGCATGCTGGTCATGGTCCTCATGTACGCTGCGGTTATCACGCTCGTCATGCTGCCTTGGACGGCTTGGCTGCTCGCCAGTTATTACAGGAAGCCGTCCTATGTCTGATTCCGGCCAACGCATTCATACTGAGTCCGTACCCGTTCTCTGCATCGTCATTCCCACGTTCAACCGGGCGGCGTTCTTGGACCAGTGC
The DNA here is from genome assembly GCA_037968455.1 of Rhodoferax sp. GTDB lineage: Bacteria > Pseudomonadota > Gammaproteobacteria > Burkholderiales > Burkholderiaceae_C > Rhodoferax. Next base: position 6,260 of record JBBKVN010000239.1, on the reverse strand, counting down.
CTCGCGTTTGCGGTCGAGGCCATTGGCGACCATGCCGTGCCGATATGCATTTCCGACAACTGCTCGAGCGACAACACCGCCGAAGTAGTCAAGAAGTGGCTGGCGAACTATCCGCTGCTCCGCTACAGCCGCAACGAGGCCAACATGGGTCCCGACAGGAATTTCGAGATGGCGCTGAAAATGGGGCAGGCCGATTACGTGTGGCTGCTGGGCGACACCTACCGGATCACACGCGCCTGCGTCGACCACCTGATCGCCGCCTTGACGGGCCGGACCCAGTGTCCGGATGTGGTGGTGCTCAATGCCGCCGGCCGCGTCACCGACGTGCCGGGCACCGTGTTCACCGACGCCAACCAGCTGCTAACCCGCCTCGGCTGGCACATGACCTGTATGTCCAGTCTAGTCTACCGGTACGATGTGCTGGCGAAAGCACCCTATGCGCGATTTCGTTCGACCGACTTCATCCAGGTCGGGATCATTTTCGAATCCATCGAGAACCGTCCGTTTGCCGTCGAGTGGGTGGCCGACCAGTCGGTGTATCCAATCAATATTGCTGGCCTGGTCAAGGAAAGCTGGCGCGCCCGCGTACTGCAGGTCTGGGTTGAGCGCTGGAGCAACTTCGTCATGAGCCTGCCGCCGTCGTATGCTCTGGCCACCAAGCTGGCATGCATCAAGGCGCACAACAGCAAGTCCGGTCTTTTCTCTATCGGGAGCATGCTCTCGCTGAGGGCAGAGAACGCCTTCGACTGGGCCGTCATGGGGCAGTATCCCAACTATCTTGCGCTCAACCCTGCGAGGCTGATTGCCGCGAGGTTGATCGCATTACTCCCTGTGTATGTAGCTAGCGCCCTACGCTTTGCAATGCGCTTGGTTCGTAAGCGTCAAAAATGAAATTCATTGCCAATCTGATATCGATAAAATATTAATTTTAATAGCAGCATCCATCTATTATTAATAATTTCAAATTAAAATTAACTCGAACAGCAACCCAGATCAATTAAATAAAAATTGAATGAATGCATTCTTATTTCCAATTAAAACTTTCCCGGCTTTCATGACTGGATTTTGGTCAATTGTTTTTTACGGGGATTAATTTAGCCCCCTTGACAATTTTATCGATCTTCTTAATTCCAATTATCTGGACAAATGGACAACATTTTTATTAATCGCCTGGATGAGTAGCCTGATATCTATATATGATGCACGTCTTTTTTTGTCACTTACAAAGTATTGATTGTCATCATAAGTTATTTCTAAAATAAAGATCAATTTCTATTAAACTGCAGCAGTGTTTATATCTTTTTATTTTAACCTTTGTATGCATGTGGCAAGTATGGTGAATGCGCTTACCCCTTGCTGTCTATTTCATCGCAATCGTGGATCACAGTGATTTACGTCATTTTTATTGCATATACATCGATCGCCGCGAGCTTGCTATTTCGATCAAAGTCACCACTCACTGCATGCATCACAGTAAGTATGTTTTTAGCGACTTTTGCCGCCTTGCGCGGAACTGATGTAGCCTCTGATTTTACTGTTTATGAAGATTGGTATATTAATCGCGAATTAGGTGCTGGACTCTTGGAGCGTCCAGGTTTATTTGAATATTTATACTTTCTATTGAGTAAAATTTTTTCAGCAAATGGCATTTCGTTTCGAATTTATATATGGTTTCTGGCTTTTATGGCTGTATTTATCAAGACCAAAGTCATAACCAGTTTCGCAAAGAGCGGCAGGGCCGTTGGGGTCAGCGTACTAATTTACGCATTCACCTTTTATCTTCTCCACGAATTTACTCAGATCCGGGCCGGTGTGGCCATCGCATTTATTTTTCTGGCGATGTATGCATTGGTGGCTGGAAATCGCACACACTTTGCACTGCTGGTTGTGCTTGCCGCAGGGTTTCATAGTTCGGCCGCAATGGCTTTATTGCTTTTGCTACCATATCGAGGTTCCCGTGCCAGTTGGGTAGATTGGGGGCTCTTGGTGATTACGGGAATTTCGATGGCTCTGGCCACGCTTGGCATTCCTGTTGGCGTGGTGTTCTTCGATGTGCTGGCTAAATTTGACCCACGAATTGCACTTTATATTTCTTTGGCTGATAGTGGTCGGTCTGAGGCCGCAAATCCATTCGCCGTGCCCGCGCTATTGCTGCTAGTTCTGGCCTTGTCGTTGTTTGGTGTCGAGTCTAATCGTGGCAAAATATTTGATTCAGATGAGCGATATATATACGCCATGGTTTTGGTTCGACGAAGTATATTAATAGGTTTAATTTCCTTGGCTTCGTTATCACCGATACCAGAACTCGCTCTGCGTCTTTTTGAGATGAACATTGCATTTCTTCCAATTCTTGCGGCGATTATTTTTTCTCAGCCAGGCTGGGTATTGCAAAAATATTTATTACTTCTTTGGGCCTGTGCCGTGGCTTTTATTTATATTGCACGTGACGAGGGGCTAGTTCAACCATATGTCTTGTTCTTCTAATGCGGTTGCCAAATCTGGGCTGTGTGGTACTGCAGCGGACTCAGTACCTTCTATTGTGAGTAGTGTTCTGGCTGTTGTCGTTCTATACAACCGGTCCTTTAAGGATGTCCCCTGCGCACCGCGTCTCAAGCAGTGGCTGGCCGCACCTAGAGCGGCATCTGCTCGCCTAAGCCTGGCTCACTGCCTAATTTATGACAACAGCCCTGTTCCGCAGTTGCTCGTGTGTGGTGGGCACGAGCGGATAGACTCGTTTCATGATGCGTCCAATGGTGGCACCCGAGCGGCTTATTTGTATGCGCTGAAAATTGCTAAGGAAAATGGGTATCCGTGGATACTCTTCCTTGATCACGATACGGATCTTCCTCAGGATTTTTTTCTGAATGCTGAACGCGCATTGGTCGCTGCCCAAGCCGCGCCTATCTGTGCTGTCGTACCTCGTGTGTTTGATGGACTTTCCCCAATCTCCCCTTCCAAGACCACATCCTACGGCCGAGTCAAAAGTCTGCAAGGTGAGCACGCTACCCACAATAGTAGTGACGCGCTAACTGCAATCGCGTCGGCTTCAATCGTCCGGACAGAATCTCTGGCTGCGGTATTGCCGATCCCTGGAGCATTCTCTCTTGACTACCTTGATCACTGGCTGTTCCGTGCGTTGCAGCGGCGTGGGGAATGTATCGCAGTATCGTCCGCTCGAGTTGAGCATTCACTTTCAGTCCAATCAATGAAGTCAATGGGCATCGATCGGTATCGTTCAATCCTTGCAGCCGAACTTGCATTCTTGCAAAGCGGGCCGCAATACTCGTCGATTCTGCATTTGCTTTGGCATATGGGTCGGACGATCAAACTAATGCTTTCAACGCGGCGGCCTGCGCTAGTCGGTGAATGCGCTCGCGCTGCCGTGAACATTCTTCGTACCATATGAACTCGATCAGTAATCCATCCGTGTCGATCGTTATGGCGACATACAACGGCAAACCATACTTAGCCGAGCAACTTAGCTCAGTGCTTGCTGAAATGCTGCCAGATGATGAGTTGATCATCGTTGATGATGCCTCTCAAGACGGAACTCCTGAGTTGCTTGACTCCATGAGAACTCCGGCGATTCGCGTCGTACGTAACTTGACCAACGTTGGCGTCTTTGCAACGTTTGAGCGTGGACTCTTGCTGTCGAGCAAAGAGATTATCTTCCTGTGCGACCAGGATGACATTTGGTTATCGGGTAAACGCGCTGCCTTTGTCGCCGCGTTCAAGCGCGACTCACGAACATTGGTGGTCGTCTCCGACGCCCAGATAATCGACGCAAGTGGTAGTGTGACCGAATCCTCGTTCATGGCTACTCGTGGCGGCTTTCGCGGCGGCATATTGAGCACCCTGGTGCGCAATCGGTACCTCGGCTGTTCCATGGCGTTGCGTCGAGAACTTCTGTTCGCAGCGATACCTATCCCGCGCTCGGTGCCGATGCATGACATGTGGCTAGGGGCGCTCGGTAGCATTCTTGGCAGCGTTCATTACATCTCGGCACCGCTGATGCAATATAGACGCCATGGAGGCAACGTTAGCCCGTCCCGACGTCAAGGGTGGACACGCATGTTGCGATGGCGCTTGGCGCTGTTCTTAGCCCTTGCTGGCCGCCTAGGTAAATTGACCCTAGGTCGCCACACATCGCATACAAACCCAGGCGGAACCCGCAGACCATGAGTATGAAAATCAGTGTTATTACCGTTTGCTACAACAGTGCATCTACCATCAAAAACACGTTGAAATCAGTGGCGTTGCAACGATACAAAGATTTTGAGCACCTGATTATTGATGGCGGATCTACCGATGGAACGCTAGAAATTATCCGAACTTGGGGGGGGCATCCCGTTCGTTTGATCTCAGAGTCCGATGAGGGAATTTACGATGCAATGAATAAAGGTATAAAGCTGGCTACGGGTGATGTGGTGGCCTTCCTGAATGCAGATGATTTTTACAAGGATGCCGATGTGTTGGCACAGGTAGCTCGTGTCATGCAAGCTGAACAACTTGATGCCTTGTACGGCAATGTGGAGTTTTTTCGATCCGGCCAGCAGAGCATTGTTGCACGTCGATACAATTCTGGCCGATTTACGGCAGGCAGGCTGGGCTGGGGTTGGATGCCCGCGCACCCGGCGTTGTTTGTGCGCAGAGCCCTGTTTCAGCGTTATGGAGTATTTCGTACGGATTACCGTATCGCAGGAGACTTTGAGTTCATCGCCAGGGTTTTCAAGCATCCTGAACTGCGACACCGGCACTTGCCGGAATCATTGGTGCGTATGCAACTGGGTGGCATCAGCACCAGTGGCTGGCGGGCTACGTTGCAGCTCAACCGCGAGATGATGCGAGCTTGTCGGGAAAACGCCATACCGACCAATTGGTTCAAAATATTGGTGCGCTATCCGTTAAAGGCATTAGAGTTTTTTCGGACGGCAGTTTGACGTTGTTACAAGGATCAGGCTTGAGTTTGTTAATTACGGGCAGCACAGGGTTTGTTGGACAGGCGCTGGTCAAACGATTAAATGAGTGGCCTGTGCGCCTTGCCACACGGGCGGATTCTGAGAACTGGGAAAAAGTGCTTATTGGCATCACTACTGTCGTCCACCTCGCAGCCCGGGTCCACATCATGCACGACACCGAGTCCGACCCGTTAGCGGCGTTTCGCGCCGTTAATATGGACGGCACCCTGAACCTGGCCCGCCGGGCGGCAGCGACCGGGGTCAAACGTTTTGTGTTTGTCAGCTCGATCAAGGTCAATGGGGAGTCCACGCCGCCCGGGCGAGCGTTTGCTGAATCCGACGCACCAACCCCACAAGACGCCTACGGCCAGAGCAAGCACGAGGCCGAGCAGGGTTTGCGCCAACTCGCGGCTGAAACCGGGATGGAGGTGGTAATCATCCGCCCGCCCTTGGTATATGGCCCGGGTGTCAAGGCCAACTTTGCGGCGCTCATGCGTGCGGTGCAACGCGGCTGGCCCCTGCCGCTGGGCGCGGTGCACAACCAGCGTAGTCTGGTGGCCTTGGACAATCTGGTCGACTTCATCATCACCTGCATCACCCACCCCCAAGCGGCCAACCAGACCTTTTTGGTAAGTGACGGGCAAGACCTGTCAACCACTGAACTGGTGCGCGGCATGGCCCATGCGGCTGGGGTACCTTCGCGATTGCTGCCCGTCCCTGTATGGGCCTTGAAAGGCGGCGCTGGCCTGCTGGGCAAAGGGGACGCCGTGCAACGTTTATGTGGCAATTTGCAGATTGATATTTCTAAAGCGTGTCGCCTGTTGGGTTGGACGCCTCCTGTGTCAGTAGACGAAGGCTTGCGCCGAGCGGTGGCGGGCACACAAAAAAAATGAAAAGAGTTATCGACCTGATGCTGGCGGCAATAGCCGCCTGTTTTTTAGTAGTGCCAGTGATGTTAGTTGCGATAGCTGTTCGCCTGACCTCCAAAGGCCCTGCCCTCTATTGGTCTGACCGTGTCGGTCGCCACAATCAGATTTTCAAAATGCCCAAATTCCGCAGCATGCGAGTTGGCACGCCCGCCGTGGCCACACATTTGCTAGCAGACCCTAAGGTCTACTTGACGCCTATTGGGTCTTTTTTGCGCAAAAGCAGTTTGGATGAGTTGCCGCAGTTGTGGAGCATTTTGGTGGGTGACATGAGTTTTGTGGGGCCGCGCCCTGCCCTTTTTAATCAGCACGACCTCATTGAGCTTCGCACGCAAGCAGGTGTTCACGAATTGATGCCCGGACTTACCGGCTGGGC
>JBBKVN010000238.1:0-8674 GCA_037968455.1 Rhodoferax sp. | reverse complement strand
TTTGGCGGAGCGCGCGGCCGCACTGATGTGCCCAAAATTGTGGACTGGTACATGGACGGCAAGATCAACATTGACGACCTCATCACCCACACCATGCCGCTGGAAGACATCAACAAAGGCTTCGACTTGATGAAAAGCGGCGAGTCGATTCGCGGCGTGATCTTGTTCTAACTTTTTTATAAGCAAAACTGGGCTCTAACCCCCGAAATAGCTGCGCAAGCAGCTATTGAATTGATAGTGAGATGAAGCCAGCCGTATGACCTCCAACACCCCCAATCTGACCCCCGGCCTTGAGCTGCTCAGCGAACACGCCTGCTTTGGCGGCGTGCAGCGCTTTTACCAGCACGCCTCCCGCGAGATTGGCCTGCCCATGCGCTTCTCGGTCTTTCTGCCTGCGCAGGCGGCTCAGGGGCCGGTGCCGGCCCTGATGTTTTTGGCCGGGCTCACCTGCACCGAGGAGACCTTCATGGTCAAAGCCGGCGCGCAGCGGCTGGCAGCCGAGTTGGGGCTGGCGCTGATTGCGCCAGACACCAGCCCGCGCGGCGCAGGTGTGGCCGGTGAGGCCGAGAGCTGGGACTTTGGAGTGGGGGCTGGTTTTTATCTGGACGCCACACAAGCGCCTTGGTCCAAGCACTACCGCATGGAAAGCTACCTCACTGCCGAGTTGCTGCCGCTTTTAGGCCAAACCCTGCCGGTGGATTTGGCTCGGTTGGGTGTGTTTGGCCACTCCATGGGCGGTCACGGTGCTTTGACACTCGCCCTCAAGCATCCGGCGTTGTTCAAATCGGTGTCGGCTTTTGCGCCCATCTGCGCACCCAGCCAATGCCCTTGGGGCGAAAAAGCCTTCACCGGTTATCTCGGTGCTGACCGCACCACCTGGGCCGCCCACGATGCCACCGCCCTCATGGCCGCGCAGACGAAGGCGCCATTCCCAGCCGGCATCCTGATTGACCAAGGTCTGGGCGACAAGTTTTTACCCACGCAATTACATCCCGGTTTACTGGAAGCCGCCTGTGCCCAGGTCGGCCAGCCTTTGACGCTGCGCCAGCACGCCGGGTATGACCATGGCTACTACTTCATTGCCACGTTCATGGCAGATCATCTGAAACACCACGTGCAGGCGCTTCAATCGCCCTGAGGCAGTCGCTTTCGCCACTTTCTCGCCTGGTGCCGTGCGATCAGTCTCCTTTTGCAAATTGATCGAGCGTGTCGCCCGCTAGGCGGTAGCGCACCCATTCGCTTTGCGCACGGGCCCCAATCGATTCATAGAACCGAATGGCGGGCTCATTCCAATCAAGCACGCTCCACTCCAGGCGACCACAACCGCTGTCGCTGGCGATTCGAGCCAAATGGCGCAGCAGGCGCTTGCCCGCGCCTTCGCCGCGATGGGCGAGCGAGATGTACAGGTCTTCCAAATACATCCCTTTGCGCCCGAGCCAGGTGGAGTAGCTCAAAAAATAGATGGCGTAGCCGATGATTTGGCCGTCACGTTCGCAGATCAAACCTCGGGCCGGTGTGTCGACGCCAAACAGGCTGTTTTCAATATCCGCGACGCTGGCAAGTACCTCATGTTCGGCTTTTTCATAGATGGCCAACTCGACGATCAAGGCATGGATGGCGGCGGCGTCCGACGGTGCGGCTTCGCGAATGGCGATGTTCATGGTGAGCTCCCCATACTCAAGTTGGTGTGAAATCAAAAATGCCTTGTGCTTGAGTATGCGGTGCGGCGCCCCCGGTTTGAATCAACCCACTGCCTGAAGGCCGCAAAGCCGAAGCCTGTGGCGATCGTCTTCGCAGGACGCAAAACATTTTGGCTGAAAAAATTCTGTCCATCATGGGCGAGGAGCGGTCTGCGCCTGCTGGCGCCGGGTTTAGCGTGCCAGCCAGCCTCCATCAACCGCCACGATGTGCCCTTGCACATAATTGGACGCCGATGAGGCTAGGAAGACGGCCGCGCCGCCCAAATCCTCCGGATCTCCCCAGCGGCCAGCAGGAATGCGCTCCATGATTTGGCGGTTGCGGGCCTCATCCCCTTGCAGTGCGGCCGTGTTGTTGGTGGCGATGTAGCCCGGCGCAATCGCGTTCACACAAATGCCTTTGGCCGCCCATTCGTTGGCCAGCAATTTGGTCAAACCGGCAATGCCTGCTTTGGAGGCGGTGTAGCTCGGCACGCGAATGCCGCCTTGAAATGAGAGCATCGAGGCGATGTTGATGATCTTCCCCGCCCCCTGGCCCACCATGTGCCGTGCCGCCGCTTGGCACAGAAAAAAGACCGACTTCAGGTTGGTGTCCATGACCACATCCCAATCGGCTTCGGTGAAGTCCAGCGCGTCCGCCCGTTTGATGATGCCGGCGTTGTTGACCAAGATGTGCAAACCTCCCAGTTTGGCAATCGTTTCATCCACCACCCTTTGAATCGGTTCAACGGTGGAGAGGTCGGCGGTAATGATTTCAGCCTTTCTGCCCAGCTCACGAATGCGCGCCACGGTTTCATGAGCGGGCGACCGGCCCACGGCGGCGATGTCAGCGCCGGCCTGTGCCAGCGCGAGTGCAATGCCCTGCCCAATGCCCGTGTTGGCACCCGTCACGATGGCAATCTTTCCCGATAGGTCGAATGGATTTTTCATGGATTACTTTTAGTCAATTTTTCTAAAATGGTTCGACAACGTGGCTCTCACTCTGCCCACTCTGCCGCTCACCAAGAAGAATAGCAGTTTGATCATTGACGTCGCCAAGACGACCGATGTCCTCTACGGTGGATGAAAGGCGGTGCTGTGGCCCAAGGCGCCCAGGCGCCGGTGCGACCCACGCCACGGACCACGCACGGTCACCTCTTCGTTGCAGCGGGGCGATATAGGGGGAATAGACTAAGGGTTAACCCTGTATTTAATGACTTCGCCTGCTAAGATTTGGCCGGTTCAAGGGCGTTTTTGCATCTCTGATCATCCCTTTGATTCATCCCTTTCTTTTTACCTTGAAGTTGGTCTGCCATGTCTACTGTTGATCGCGTGTTGAACCCTGTTCTGAAATCCCGAGTCATGTCGGCCGAGGCAGCCGCTGAGCTGATTCCCGCCGGCGCCAATGTGGGCATGAGTGGATTTACCGGGGCGGGCTACCCCAAGGCCGTGCCCCATGCGCTGGCACAGCGCGTGGCACGCTTGCACGCGGCGGGCGAGGCCTTTCAAATTGGACTTTGGACCGGCGCCTCAACCGCGCCCGAGTTGGACGGCGAGCTGGCCAAGGTGGGTGGCATCTCGATGCGTTTGCCCTACCAGTCAGACCCGACAGTGCGCAAGCAGATCAATGCGGGCCAAATGCAATACACCGACCTTCACCTCTCGCATGTGGCCCAGTTGGCGTGGTTCGGGTTTTTAGGGCCCTTGAAGGTGGCCGTGGTGGAGGTGGCGGGCATCTTGCCCGACGGGCGCCTGATTCCTTCCTCATCGGTGGGCAACAACAAAACCTGGCTGGATCTGGCGGACATGATCATTCTGGAGGTCAACTCCGATCAAAGCATGGGCCTGGAAGGCATGCACGACATCTACTACGGCACGCGCCTGCCACCCCTGCGCAGACCCATTCCCCTGGTCAACCCAGGGGACCGCATTGGCGACGCTTACCTGCTATGCGACTTGAGCAAAGTGGTGGCCGTGGTGGAAACCAATCAACACGATCGCAATTCCGCCTTCGCCGCGCCAGATGAAACCTCCAAGCGCATCGCTGCGCACATCACGGACTTTTTGCTGAACGAAGTGAAATTGGGTCGTTTGCCAAAAGACCTGCTGCCCCTTCAGTCCGGCGTGGGCAATATTGCCAATGCGGTACTGATGGGCTTGAACGACGGACCCCTGGAAAACCTCACGGCCTACACCGAAGTGTTGCAAGACGGCATGCTGGACATGTTGCGTTCCGGCAAGTTGAAGATGGCGTCTGCCACGGCCTTGTCGTTCAGCCCCAAGGCGCTGGCGGACTTCAATGAGAACATCGCGTTTTACCGCGAGCGCATCGTGCTGCGCCCGCAAGAGGTCAGCAACCACCCCGAAGTCATTCGTCGTCTGGGCGTCATTGCCATGAACGCCATGATTGAAGCGGACATCTATGGCAACGTCAATTCCACACACATCATGGGCACCGGCATCATGAACGGCATTGGCGGTTCGGGCGACTTTGCGCGCAATGCCTATCTGTCGTTCTTCATGACGCCCTCAACCGCCAAGGACGGCGCCATCTCTTGCATCGTGCCCATGGTGTCTCATGTCGACCATACCGAGCATGATGTCGAAATCATCGTGACGGAACAAGGCCTGGCTGACTTGCGCGGCCTGTCGCCCACGCAGCGTGCACGGCTGGTGATTGAAAAGTGCGCCCACCCCGATTTTCGCCCCGCACTGCGCGACTACTTTGAGCGCGCTTTGCGCGATTCACCGAGCAAACACACCCCGCACCTGTTGCGCGAAGCGCTCTCCTGGCACGCGCGTTATGTCGAGACGGGGACCATGCACGCTGAAGAACTCGCCATGGCGGCCTGAGTCGGCGGCGACGTTCGTCGCCGTGCTCCCAAGCAAGCAAAAATCGGTGAGGACGCGCCGTTTGAGCAGGCGCGGTTTCTGTCCAAACTGAGCAAGCCAATGAGCAGCCCTTGCCACCAAAGCGCTGTGTACCACTCGCCAAGTGGGCCCTGCGGACTCAGCCTGCAGGACTGCGCGCAGATGAAGAGCGGTCTTTCAGCACCTTGCTGGAGTCACTGCAACGGGTCAGCGGGCATGAAATGGTCCTTTGTAAAGACTAGCGACCCTGCTCGCGCTCCTCATCCTTCTTTTTCTGCCACTTTTCCCTTTGTCGCGCATTCCGGTCCTGTTGATCCTGGCCCTGTGGCGCAGTATTTCGGTCCCTGGTTTGGCTGTCCGGTTCGGTTTGGGTGCGCTGTCGATCCGCCCGCCGTTGCTGGGGTTGCTGCTCTTGTTGACGTTGTCGATCTAATTGGCGCTGCTGGTCTTGCTGGCGTTGTTGATCCTGTTGGCGCTGCTGGTCTTGTTGGCGTTGTTGATTCAGTTGACGCTGTTGATCTTGCTGGCGTTGCTGCTCCTGTTGCGCCCGTGATTGAGAATATTTTTGCGTGTCAGCGTCACGGGGCCCGTAGCGGTAATTTTCAGAATGGATTTCACGCTGCTGTTCAACGGCATGGGGATAACGGTTTCCGGAATAATTCCGTTGGTAGTTGGGCAATGGCGCAGGAGGTGGGGGGGCATTGCGATCCCAACGGTCCCACCCGCTTCGCCGCTGTTCCCAGTCGCGACCCCAGTGATCGCCCCAGCGCGGCGGCGCGTCGGCGACCCAGCCTCGGAAATAGGGCGGAGGTTGACGGTAGTAGCGCACGGGGACGCGCAGTACAAACGACGGGACATCGTAGTAATCCACCCGATTCCACGGCCCGTTGTACCAGCCGCTTGAATACCAGTTGTTCCCTTGGAGCACCCAGTACAGGCTGTCGTAAAAAAAGTAGTTGGAATTCACCCGTGGGTCGTAGTACACGGGGTGGCCCGGTATCTGGACAAGATCTGGGTACGACGAATAATTGATGCCGATGTTGACACCAGAGTAAGCCACTCCCGCCACTTGACCGGTTGGCCGGAAGGGGGGGGCGGTATCGCAGCCCTGGAGAAAGGTCATCGCCATCGCGATGACTAGATAGTGCGATTTCATGGTCTGCCTTTCAAATTCGTCACCCTCGATTCTCGGTCACGTCACCCGGCAACTGGGCGTTCCCAGCGACCATAGCCTGACTTGCCAACGAAACGCAAAGCAACCATCGCTAAAAAAAGTGAGTAAGTGATCGCCCATCGGTATACGACGGCAGTTTGCCGAACAAAGCCCTTGGCCGGGGGGCTTACTCAATTGGACCGGTACTCTCAACCCCCCAGTTCTGCCAATTTCGCCTTCAGCGCGGCGTTCTCTGTCTTCAACTCTTCCACCTGCTGGCGCAAACGGGCAATCGTGCCCTCGGTGGACTCTGCGGTGGTGCGGGCCACGGCTTGGGCGTTGCGCACTTGGCGGGCGGCTTGTTGCAGCTCTTTCTTGCCACCGGCCGCTGCCGCTACCTGCTCTTCAGCGGGCAGGCTGGCCACAGTGGCTGCCGCGTTAATGGAAATGGTGCCGGCCTTTACCGCGTCTACCAGCTCGGGCGTGGCTGACTTTTGAATCTTTTCAATCTGCTGAATGGTCGCGCTGCTTACCCGCGCCGCTTTGGCCATGGCCTCACGGGTCACCATCGGCTCCAGGCCGTCTTCCCAGGGCTGCAGGTCCGCCACGGGCTCGTCGCCCACGGCGGCACGCGGTGGCTCTTTGGGCGTCTGCGCGCGGATGTTCAAAATGTCTTTTTTGCGCAGGGCCAGCACCCCGCGCTGAAAGTCCGACACGCTGCGCCGGCCCAGGTGCTGGTCAATCATCCACAGGTGCACATCGTCCAGCGTCTTGAACTTGGTGTTTTGCACCGTGTTGAAGGCAATGCCGTGCTTTTGGCAAATGCCGTAGCGGTTGTGCCCGTCCACCAGCACCTCGCCCCACAGCACCAGCGCGTCGCGGCAGCCCTCGGCCAAAATGCTGCGCTCCAGCGCGGCGTGTTCATCGGCGGTTAGCGGGTCGATATAGGCAAGCAGGTCGTCGTTGACGGTGATATTCATGTGGGGCGTTGTCAAATTTGAGAAAAGGGTCGCCATTCTAAGAGAGGCCCTAAAACGCCCGGTGCAAAATGGGGCGTCAGCGCTTCCCATGACCTTTTTCACAAGGAGACACGCATGCCATCCGGAAAGATTCTTGTTGCCCAAGGCGGCGGCCCCACCGCCGTCATCAACCAGTCCCTGGTGGGCGTGGCGCTGGAGGCCAGGCGCTTTGGCAACATTGAGCGCATTTACGGCGCCCGCCACGGCGTGCGCGGCATCGTCAACGAAGACTTTGTCGACCTCACCCAAGAGACCCACCACAACCTGGAAATGGTGGCCAACACCCCGTCTTCCGCGCTGGGCTCCACCCGCGACAAGCCTGACCTGCCTTACTGCCAGGAAATCTTCAAGGTGCTGCAGGCGCACGAGATTGAGCACTTTTTCTACATTGGCGGCAACGACTCGTCTGACACCGTGCGCATCGTCAGCCAAGAAGCCGCCAAAGCCGGCTACCCGCTGCGCTGCATCCACATTCCCAAAACCATTGACAACGACTTGGTGGGCAACGACCACACGCCCGGTTTTCCCTCGGCCGCCCGCTTTGTGGCGCAAGCCTTTGCCGGCGCCAACCTGGACAACGCCGCTTTGCCCGGCGTTTACGTGGGCGTGGTCATGGGCCGTCACGCCGGGTTTTTAACCGCCGCCTCCGCTTTGGGCAAGAAGTTTCCCGACGACGGCCCCCACCTCATCTACCTGCCCGAGCGCACTTTTGTGCTGGAGCAGTTTTTGATGGACGTGAAAACTACTTATGAGCGTTATGGCCGCTGCGTCATCGCCGTGTCTGAAGGTATTCACGACGCCTCTGGCACCCCCATGGCCGCCTTGCTGGCCAAAGACCTGGAGCATGACGACCACGGCAACGTGCAACTCTCAGGCAACGGCGCCCTGGCTGATTTGCTGTGCCAAGAGATCAAGTCCAAACTCAACATCAAGCGCGTGCGCGGCGACACCTTTGGCTACCTGCAGCGCTCCTTCATAGGTTGCGTGTCAGACGTGGACCAGCGCGAAGCCCGCGAGGTGGGCGAAAAAGCCGTGCAATTCGCCCTGTGGGGCTCCACCAGCGGCTCGGTCGCCATCAAACGCACCGGCTTTTACTCGGTGGACTACGAACTGCTGCCCTTGGAGGCCGTGGCCGGCAAAACCCGCGTCATGGAAGACGAATTCATCTCCAGCAGCGGCACCGACGTGACCGACGCCTTTCGCATGTACCTGCGACCCTTGCTCGGCTCCGGCATGCCAGACGCCTTCAGGCTGCGGCATAACCCGGTGGAAAAGGTGTTGCGACCCGGCCCGGCGCAATAGGGCCCCTTTGGGCGCAACCTTGTTACAACTCAGGCAACGCTGCGCCGGGGCTGGCCCCTAAACTGGGCGGCGTTCCCGCTTTAACCCAATGGAGATTCCATGCGACCCACTGCCCATGTATTGATCAAGGCCCTTGCCTCAGTTGCCCTGCTCACCAGTCTGGGCGTCCAGGCCCAGACGGCCATCACGGTGGAGGCGACGGTGACGACAACGCCATCATCCACCCCCATCACAACCCCCAGTACAACCGCCCCCAAACAAGACTTTGCCACCCAGATCGCGCTGGCTGACTTGAGCCAAAAAGGCATCACCAACCCGACCCGGACCGAGTTGCGTGCGGCCGTCAGGTCCATAGAGTCAAAGCGCGCCAGCGGCATGGGCTGGGGCGAAATTGCCAACTCACTCGGCCTCAAACTGGGCCCCATCGTGAGCGCCGCCAACCGCACCAAGCACGCCGATGACCCCAAACGCACCCAATTGGCGGATAGCCGCAAGAGCAAAGGCATGAGCGGCTCTGACGGCAAGCAACGCAGCGACCGTGCTGAGCGCAGTGAGTCCCATGGCGGCAAGGGCAGCAACAGCAACAGCAACAGCAACAGCAACAGCAACAGCAATTCCGGCGGCAATGGTGGTGGCAATGGTGGTGGCAATGG